>CATZMG010000065.1 GCA_958421655.1 uncultured Collinsella sp. | reverse complement strand
AAACTTCGCGAAGCCCAGTTCCCGAGGGAAAGGCTCAGCCGCCACCACACAGACCGCAGGGACGGGAGAAGCTATACTACTCTCAGTAGTTAAGGGTCGCGGATTCGCTGCGTCACCGCTCTCAACAGGAGGTCTTTGTTTATGGCAGATCAGAAGCCGGTTGTCGGGATCATCATGGGCTCCAAGTCCGATCTGGGCGTTATGGAAGGTTGCACCGCCGAGCTCGAGGCGCTGGGCGTGCCCTATGAGCTCGTGATTGCAAGCGCGCACCGCACGCCGGCGAAGGTCCATGAGTGGGCCTCGACTGCTGCCGACCGCGGTATCAAGGTGATTATCGCTGCTGCCGGCAAGGCTGCTCACCTGGGCGGTGTCGTGGCTGCGTTTACTCCGCTGCCGGTTATTGGCGTGCCTATGAAGACGAGCGATCTGGGTGGTATGGACTCGCTGCTGTCGATGGTTCAGATGCCTTCGGGCGTGCCCGTTGCCTGTGTGGCCATCAACGGTGCCAAGAACGCTGCCATTTACGCCACGCAGATTCTGGGCGCATGCGATGTCGAGTACCGCAAGGTTATCGAGAAGATGAAGCAAGAGATGGCTGACGCCTAAGCGCTCTGCCAGTCCATTTGCAGCATAAGGAGAGCCATGTCCGACTATCAGGGAAAGCGTTTTTCGGCTTCTCGGATTCCCGATCCAGCCAAGTCGGGAGCAGCCCGCGCACCGCAGCAGGGTCGGACATCCTCTCCTCAGCAGCCGCGCGCGCCGCGCCCCGTGACGCCGGCGAAGCATCGCCGTCAGGATACGCCGGCTGCATATCGCCCTTCGTCGTATGATACGGCCAAGAAAGAATCGCGTTCTACGAAACAGTCGGGCGCTGCTCCGTCGAGCTATACCGAGCCGCCGCGCAAAAAGCGCCGCTCCGTTATCCCCATCTTGCTCATCATTATTGGCATCGGCCTAATCGTTGCCGCCGCTGCCATCTTTATCAATGCGCAGATTGGTTACAAGCAGGCGAGCGAGTCGTACCAAAAGATCGAAAAGCAATATATAAGCGATAAGGACGCCAGCGGTGTGCCGATTATCGACTTCGATGCGCTTGCTCAGACAAACCCCGAGATTGTGGGTTGGATTTATGTGCCGGGAACCAACATCAACTATCCCGTGGTGCAGACCAACAACAACTCCAAATACCTCAACACGCTGTTCGACGGTACGGCCAATGCATCTGGGGCCATTTTCCTGGATAGCGATGACACCGCGCCGGGAATGGTTGACCAGCAGACCACGATCTACGGCCACCATATGAACGATGGGTCGATGTTCAACGTGATTTCGGATACGACTGACCAGGCAACGTTCGACAGCATGGACTACGTGTACTACATCACACGTGACGCGACGTATAAGCTGCGTCCGCTGGCGACCAAGGTGGTCGAGGACACGTATGCCAAGGCGCGCACGCCCAACTTTGAGGGCGATGACGGACTGAAGAATTATCTGTCCGAGATGCTCGACGGTGCCTCTGCCGTGGCGAGCGATGCCACCGATCGTGCCGCTTCGGCAACCAAGGTCGTAACGCTTGTGACCTGCCGTTCGCTGTCATTTAGCAATACGCGCGCCGTCATGGTGCTCACGCTGGTCGAGGAATAAAGTGTCCGGGCCCCGTCCCAAAAAGACTACCCTGGAAATCAAAAGGAGAAATGATGCTTGAGAACGGCAAATCGATGCCTTCGGTTGATGCTTGGCTGCGCGAAGCCAAGGCCGATGTTTCGGCGGCTGATTGTGGGATGTACCTGACACACAACGGCGTGGTGCGCGCGACGCCCAAGGCCGAAGTGCGCGGAGTCGAGACCGATGGCGTGGCGCCAGGCCACAAGGTGGGCGGCATGGTGTTTGGCTTCGATGCCGAAAAGGTGCAGGCCGCTATCGAGGCGACGCGCACGATGCCGGGTATCGGCTATGTGCGCGTGTGGCTGGCGAGCGGCGAGCTTACCGTGGGCGACGACATCATGCTCGTGCTCATTGGCGGAGACATTCGCCCGCATGTGGTCGATGCGCTGCAGTCGCTCGTCGGCACCATCAAGAACGAGTGCGTGAGCGAGGTCGAGCGCGAGGCGTAAGGCCTCGTCGGCAATCCGAGTCTGTCTATAGCGAAAGCCCGCCGGCAGTTCATGTAGATCTGCCAGCGGGCTTTGGCTTATAGGACAAAATGTGTGTCTGCTTTAGGGGCATCGGCGCAGGTCGATGCCCCTTTTTCAGCCGTTTAAATTCCGTGCCCGCTTTTAACCGCTCGGACAGAATGTGTGTCCGGTTGCCTATCGTTCCCGCAGGTAGATAACCTTTTCCGGAACCGTTAAATACCCTTTCGGAAGAGGTGCCCATGAAGGCCGTTTATTGCCCCTACTGCGGCGGTCGGACCAAGCGCAACGGCAGGACCTCGTCGGGGTCCCAGCGGTGGAGGTGCACGGCCTGCGGCGCGTCGACGACGGTGAGGTACGACGACACGGCGACAAGGCTCGAGGAGTTCCTCGGGTGGCTCCTCTCGAAGGACTCGCAGGCCACGATGCCGGGCGGCGGGCGGTCCTTCAGGCGCAGGACGGCCGAGTTCTGGGAGGTCTGGCCCATGCCCGTCCCCGACGGCGAGCTGCACCGCGTGCTCCACGTCGACGGGATCTGGGTCGCGCGCGACCTCGTCGTGCTCATATGCTGCAGCGGCGAGAGGGTGGTCTCCTGGTACATGGCCAGGTCGGAGAACTCGAGGGCGTGGTCGGCCCTCATGGCGCCGATCCCGGCGCCCGACGTGGTCGTCACCGACGGCGGGAGCGGGTTCGCCAAGGCCGTGCGCGAGACCTGGCCGCGCACCAGGGTCCAGAGGTGCACCTTCCACGCCTTCTCGCAGGTCAAGCGCTACACGACGACGCGGCCGAAGCTCCAGGCGGGGCGCGAGCTCTACCTCATCGCGCGCGACCTCATGGGCATCGAGGCGCTGCACCAGGCCGAGATCTGGGTCGAGCGCTACCTCGACTGGTGCGGGTTCTGGGCCGACTTCCTGGAGGACAGGACCGTGGTGGACGGCAGGAGGGTCTACACCCACGAGAGGCTGAGGCGGGCGCGCTCGTCGCTGTCGTCGCTGGTGCCGGCGGGGACGCTGTTCACCTACCTCGACCCCGCCCTGGCCAAGGCCGGCCCGCTGCCGTCGACCAACAACATGATCGAGGGAGGGGTGAACTCGCAGCTGAGGGCCGTCCTGCGCAACCACCGGGGGCTGACGTCGGTCAAGCGCGTGAAGGCGGTGTTCTGGTGGTGCCACGCGCACTCGGGGGACGCGAGGACGGCGCGCGAGAAGCTCGCCACGATGCCGACCGACGCGGACATCGACTTCCTGTTCAGCGTCTACTCCGCCTCGCCGTCGCGCGAGGACGGAGGGCCGGAGTGGGGCGACAGGGCCGTGTGGGAGGACCTCCACCACAGGGACCCGTACCCGTTCTGGCTGGATTAATGGATGGAAACGGATGTTCTATCGGGACACACATTTTGTCCTATAAGCCCGGGCTTTGATGTGTTGGAGCTATTTTGCTCTGGCGTTTGCTACACGCGTGTGGCGTCCTTGGGGCTCATGGTCATACTCTGAAAACGGTTCTCCATATATTCGTTATCGAAATGCTTGTCATAGAACTGTGCGACGGGAATATTTCGAACGGTTCCGTTGACGCGCTGATACCAATAGTCGAGCGATTGCAACGTCATGACGCCGTCGATCAACATGACGGCGGTCAGGATGACGGTAGCAGAGTAGCGGCGTTTCCATGGAATCATATTGATGAGCTTAAGCAGGCGCGGCAGCAAGACCTTGATCCAGATGAGGCCACCCAGGCCCCACATGCAGGCAAACGGCGTGCATGTGCGTCCCCCGGTCAATACCGCGATGGGATCGGGCATGCCGAATAGCCTAATGTGTGAATAGCTCCACGACACCACGCCAAATGAGGTCTGCATAAACCAGCCTACAAACACCTCGAAAGCGCCGCCGATCAGGGCACTTACCAGGAAAATGATCAGAGGATTCTTTTTATAGAAGCGGTTGAGCGCCATGGTCATGAGCACCGCGCCAAATCCGTAGATGGGGCTAAAGGGGCCAAATAGCATACCGGCACGGTCCTGATAGACGCCGGGATCGACGACGACCATATGCCAGACTTCCTCGAGAATGAGACCTAACACGCTGCAGACGAAGAATACCCAGAACAGGTTGAAGTAGTTGAGCTTGATGTAGCCCTCGCCGGTTTCGTCGCGGCCGAGCATCCCCTCGGCGGCGGCATCGCGGTCGAGCATCTCTTGCAGACGGCGCTGCAGTTCGCGCTCCTGGCGTAGCGTGGGGTCGACGGTGGCCGACAGCGCAATGAGGATGACAAGCTGGACGGCGGGGCGCAGCAGGAAGGGTCCGATGCCCTGGAGCATCACGTCAACTAAAAGCTCCACGACGGTAAATGCGATGAGGACGTAAGACAGGCGGGCGGCATTGCGCCGCTGGTCCTTGATGAGGTCCAGGCCAAAGACGATCAAGATGATCGCGCTTGCCGCCGAGAGCATAATGCCGGCGACGATAAGGCCAACCGCGACTAGGGTGTTATCACCGAGCTTAGCGGCGACGTTGCCGTTAATGAGTGCGGTGATGACCTGCCACATAAAGACGGCGACTGACGGGAGCGTGCCCACGCCAGATAGGGTGCACAGGACTGCGTAGACCTTGATGATAAGGGGGATCTTCTTGGCCTCCGTGGTGCTGGGGACACTGGGGTCGAGTTGATTTCGATCCATACGCTACCTTTCTCGTCTTGTAGTAGCCTACAAGGATACGCCGACGACCAGCTAAAAGACAGGACGAACGTCCCAATTGCAACAATGTAGCCCCTAGCGCGGGCGAGACACGGCGCACGGGAAGTCTTCGAGGCCGTTGCCCCTGAGAGTGGACTACCCAATAAAATGTTTGGTCGCAAAACGGATAATAAGCTCGGTGGGCTTTTAAAAAGCGCTGCTCATGCGCGGGGGAGCGCGTCGCGCCGTGCGTATAATAAGGCGGGTAACGCCAAAATACGAGGCTCTGAGGGGATGCCATGTCTCAAGAAACCATCCGCGCGGCCGAGCGTGCCGCGGGACAGGTGAACGCCATGTCGACGTATGATCCGGACTCTGACCAGCTGCATGAGGAATGCGGCGTTTTTGGTGTCTGGGCGCCCGATCGCGACGTGGCTCGACTGACGTACTTTGGCCTGCGTGCACTGCAGCATCGCGGCCAAGAATCGGCGGGAATCGCCGTTGGTGACGGCGGTACGGTTATGGTCCGCAAGGATCTGGGCCTGCTCGACCGCGTGTTCTCCAATGCCGACTTGTCGACGCTCTCCGGTCAGCTGGCCGTGGGTCATGTGCGCTACGGCACCGCCGGCGCCAAGAGCTGGGAAGCCTCTCAGCCGCACCTCTCTACCATCAATAGCGTCATTATCGCGCTCGCGCACAACGGCACCCTCGTCAACACCGACGAGCTGCGTCGCCAGCTGATCGAGCTGGGCGTACCGTTCCTCTCCAACTCGGATTCCGAGGTCGCGACCAAACTCATCGGCTACTTTACTCAGCGTACTGGCCATCTGCGCGAGGGCATTCGCAAGACCATGGAGCTCGTGCGCGGCGGCTACGCCATGACGCTCATCAACGAGCAGGCGCTCTACGCATTCCGCGATCCGCACGGCATTCGCCCGCTCGTGCTGGGCAAGCTGGTGGACGAGGGTCTGGACCAGGCCGATGCCGCATCCGTTTCGCAGCTGCCGTCGCAGGACGGCGCCGCGACGGTCGACGCCACCACCCATGTCACGCGCGCCGGCGGCTGGGTCGTTGCCTCCGAGACCTGCGCGCTCGATATCGTGGGCGCCGAGTACGTCCGCGACGTCCGTCCCGGTGAGATTTTGCGCATCAGCGCCGAGGGCCTTGTGTCCGAGCAGGGCGTGCCTGCCGCCGAAGAGCCTGCTAACTGCATTTTTGAGCAGGTCTACTTTGCTCGCCCCGATTCCATCATGAACGGCAAGAGCGTCTACGCCTGCCGTTATGACATGGGTCGTCAGCTGGCACATGAGGAGCCCGTCGAGGCCGACCTGGTCATCGGCGTGCCCGACTCCGGCCTGCCGCCCGCGGAGGGCTATTCGCACGAGAGTGGCATTCCCTTTGGCGAGGGCCTCATCAAGAACCGCTATGTGGGCCGTACGTTTATCGAGCCTACGCAGGAGCTGCGTGCCATGGGCGTGCGTATGAAGCTCAACCCGCTGCGTGACAACATCGAGGGCAAGCGCCTGGTCGTCATCGACGACTCCATCGTGCGCGGCACCACCATGGTGCAGCTCGTCAAGATGCTGCGCAACGCCGGCGCCAAGGAGATTCATATCCGCATCAACTCGCCCGAGGTCATCTGGCCGTGCTTCTACGGTATCGATACCGACGTGCAGTCGCAGCTTATCAGCGCCAACAAGACGGTCGACGAGATTTGCGAGTATATCGGCGCCGATTCGCTGGCCTTCCTTTCGGTCGAGGGCCTGCTTAAGGTCATGCCCAAGGGCGGTTACTGCGATGCGTGCTTTACCGGCCGCTACCCCGTGGCGATTCCCGAGAGCTTTGGCCGCGACAAGTTCATGGAGGGCTTTAAGCCCCGCAACCTGGACAAGCCGCTGCACTTTGATGACGACGCCGTGGTCGAGAAATACGACGATCGCAGCTGGGAAGAGGAACACGGCGAGGCCTAAAACCTGCCAAAAAGGGACAGGTTTATTTTGGTAGGTTTTACCTGCTGTTTTGTTGATATGACGGCGCGCGTTGTTATGGCGCGCGCCGAAATGAACGCAACTATGAGCACCGTTTGGCGCCCGGGCGGCGCCACGGTAGTGGGAGAGGAAGGCTCAGATGAGCGACAGCAAGCATGTGACGTATGAGGATGCCGGCGTCGATACCGCCGAGGGCGGCCGCGCCGTTGACGCTATTAAGCAGATGGTTAAGGACACCAACCGTCCCGAGGTCATCGGCGGCATCGGTGGCTTTGGTGGCCTGTTCTCGGCTGCCGCGCTTAAGGATATGGAAGACCCGATTCTGATTAGCGGTACCGACGGCGTGGGCACCAAGCTCGTGCTCGCCCAGATCATGGACCGTCACGAGACGGTGGGCCAGGACCTGGTTGCTATGTGCGTCAACGACATTCTGGCTTCGGGTGCCGAGCCGCTGTTCTTCCTGGACTACGTTGCCATCGGCCACATCGAGGCCGAGCACATGGCAAAGATCATCAAGGGTGTGGCCGACGGCTGCAAGCTCGCGGGCTGCGCGCTCGTGGGCGGCGAGATGGCCGAGCACCCCGGCGTCATGGCTCCTGCCGACTACGACCTTGCCGGATTTACCGTGGGCGTCGTCGACCGTCCCAAGATGCTCGACCCCGCGAATGTCCGTCCCGGCGACGTGATCCTGGGCCTGCCTTCCACCGGCGTGCACTCCAACGGCTACTCGCTCGTGCGTAAGGTCATTGGCGTCGACGGTATTAAGCCGGGCACGCCCGAGGCCGCCGCTAAGGCCGAGGAGCTGAGCCGTCCGCTCGAGGAACTCGGCGGCGCATCGCTGGCAGACGCCCTGTTGGCCCCCACGCGCATCTATGTCAAGCCGATTCTGGAGCTGCTGCGCGGTGGCGCTCCGGTGCACGCCATCGCCCATATCACTGGCGGCGGTATTACCGAGAACCTCAACCGCGCGCTCGCCGACGACGTCGACGCCGTGGTCACCCGCAACGGCGCCGAGATGGGTTGGGACGTTCCGCCCGTCATCACCTACGTGTCGCGCCAGGCCGAGCTCGCGCCCAACGAGGCATGCAAGACCTTCAACATGGGCGTTGGCCTGTGCCTGATCGTCGCCCCCGAGGACGAGGCTGCCGTGACCGAGGCCCTGGTCGCGCTGGGCGAGAAGCCGTTCCGCGTGGGCGAGTGCGTCGAGGGCTCCGGTAAGGTCGTGTACTCCGATGAGCGCTAACGAGCAGATGGCTGCTGCCGCGAGCCTGGGCTTTGTGCCCTACACCCGTCCGACCGGCACCGATACGGCCGAGCCGCTCAAGATCGGTGTGCTCATCAGCGGTTCGGGTACCAACCTGCAGGCGCTGATCGATCTGATCGCCGCCGGCAAGCTCAACGCTTCGATTGAGCTTGTGGTGTCGAGCCGTCCTTCGGCTAAGGGTTTGCAGCGCGCTGAGCGCACGGGCATCCAGACGCTCACGCTGTCCAAGGATGTCTATGCCGACCCCATCGCCGCCGACGAGATCATCGCGCACGAGCTGCTCGAGCGCGGCTGCGAATATGTGGTCATGGCCGGTTACATGCGCATGGTGCACACGCCGCTGCTGGCGGCGTTTCCCAACCGCGTGGTCAACTTGCATCCGGCACTGCTGCCGAGCTTTACCGGCGCGCATGCGATCGACGATGCCTTTGCGCGCGGCGTCAAGGTAACCGGTGTGACCGTGCACTTTGCCAACGAGATCTACGACAACGGCCCCATCATCGCCCAGCGCGCGCTGGCTGTTGAGGAGGGCTGGGACGTCGACACGCTCGAGGAGCACATCCACGCGATTGAGCACGTGCTGTATCCCGAGGTCGTGCAGATGCTCGCCGACGGCCGCGTCCACGTGCTGGAGAGCGGCAAGGTTGCAATTGACGCGCCTCGCGGCTAGCGGCGCACAGTACAATTTAGCCGAGTAGTCAGGGTGGTCATTGGCGCCAAGGCGCGCGTGGCCACCTTTTGTTTTGGGTAGTCATCGGGAACGGTCTTTAACGACTGGTCATTCAAGAACGTCGCAGGTGACTAGGTGAGAGAGGTGAGCGCATGGCGGATAACGAAGCGCTGTTTACGCCTGAGTTGGTGTTTTTTGATTGGGAGTGTGCGACGCCGGATGAGGTGTTTGCGCGGCTCGAGGGCGAGCTTGCACCACGTGGCTACATTGCGTCCGGTTGGCTCGGCGCCGTTCGCACGCGCGAGGATGCCTATCCCACGGGTCTTGCCATGCCGGCGGCAAACATTGCCATTCCGCATACCGATCCGGGGTTTGTGGCCAAGCCCTATATCGCGGTGGTGAAGCCCGCCGCGTCCGTGACATTTAACGCTATGGCTGGCATGGGCGCTCCGGTGCCGGTGCAGATCGTCATCAATCTGGGTATTGCCGAGCCGGGCGGCCAGGTCGAGGCCCTGCAGGCGCTCATGAACATCTTTATGGACGCCGATGCCGCAGCCGACGTGCTCGGCCAGACCACGCCCCAGGGCATGGTCGACGCCATCCGCCGCCACTTCTAAGGTGGGGCTGAGTCGGCACTTGGGGACGTTCCTTTTCTGCCGGCAGTAAGGGACAGTCCCGAAGTGCCGGCATATAAAGAACGTCCCCAAGTGCCAAGTGCCAGAGCTGTCCCCTTTGCACCAAAATGGTGCAGATTAACCTGTCCCCAATGCACCAAGCGTGTCGCGGGGGCCGCGTTGTGACACAATGGCGTTTGTTCGATTCGTTATGCGAAAGGCCAACTATGGCAAATAAGAAAAAGAACTCCGAGGCCGCGCCGACGCCCGAGCAGCAGGCCCGCGCTGCCTCCAGCTCTCGCAAGAAGCAGCGCAAGACGTACGTGTCTAAGACCGTCAAGATCGTTCTGGTGGTCATCGGCGTGCTGGCGATGCTGCTTTCTGTCTCGGCGATGGCGTGCTCCGGCCTTATGTCGCAGGCTGAGGACACCTCGGGCTACAAGCTGACCGGCGGTGTTGCTGCCACTATCAACGGCACCAACCTTACCGAGGACACCGTGACCAAGCAGATCATGAGCATGCGCACGTCCTACGGCTACACCAAGGATGAGGATTGGGCGCAGTATCTGGTTGACAACGACCTCACGCCCAAGAAGTACCGCAAGCAGCTCATCGACTCCTACACGCAGCAGATTCTGCTTCAGCAGGCACAGAAGGAGAACGGCGTGACGGTGTCGGACGAGGAGGTCGAGAAGGCTTGGAAGGACGCGTGCAAGAGCGCGGGCGGTGCCAAGGCCTTTAAGAAGACCCTCAAGACCTACGGCTATACCGAGGACACCTACAAGGATTCGCTCAAGGAGAGCCTGGCGCAGCAGAAACTCAAGGATGCCGTGGCGCCCACCAGCAAGCCCAAGGACAGCGAGATCGTCGATTACATCAACGAGAACCTGTCTAACTACAACGATGCTCGCCGCTCGTCGAACATCCTGATCAAGGTTGATTCCGACGCTTCCGACGAGGACAAGGCTGCCGCCAAGGCCAAGGCACAGGAGTGCCTGGACAAGATCAACTCCGGTGAGCTGAGCTTTGAGGACGCCGTTGAGCAGTACTCCGAGGACACCGGTTCCAAGGAGAAGAAGGGCGATGTGGGCTGGGATAAGCTCACCACTTTCGTCGACAGCTACCAGACGGCGCTCGAGGGGCTCAACAAGGGCGACGTGAGCGACGTCGTCGAGTCGACCTATGGTTACCACATCATCAAGTGCACCGACTACTTCCATGTCGATAATCAGGTCGATGACATCAACCAGGTGCCCAAGGCCATCAAGAAGTACGTTTCCAATGTGGTGAAGACGCAAGCGGCCAGCACCGCGTACAGCGAGTGGCTGGAGCAGTACAAGAAGGATGCCGACATCACCGTTAACCCCATGCCCAAGGACGTGCCGTACAACGTCAGCCTGAAGGGCGTCACCAAGAGTTCGACCGACGATTCGTCGACGACTGAGTAATCATGGGGCGGCGCTCGTGTGAGTGCCGTCCGCACTATTGAGGAGGATTTGCAGATGACCAACGAAGAGCTGCAGAAGGAAATGATTGCGGCCATGAAGGCCAAGGACAAGGTTCGCCTGTCCATCATTCGCCAGGTCAAGGCCGAGGTGAAGAATATCGAGGTCAACGAGCGCCGCGATGTGACCGAGGAAGACGTCAACAGCATGATCAAGCGTTTGATTAAGCAGACGAGCGAGACGTTGGAGATGTCCATCAAGGCCGGTACCGACCAAGAGCGTACCGACAACCTGACCGAGCAGGTCAAGATTCTGGAGAGCCTGCTGCCCGCGCAGGTTTCGGGTGAGGAGCTCGAGGCCCTGATCGAGCAGGTTATCGCCGAGCTGGGTGCCACGTCCAAGAAGCAGATGGGCCAGGTTATGGGTGCACTCGGCAAGGCCACCGGCGGCAACTTCGACAAGCCGGCCGCGGCAAAGATCGTCGGAGCAAAATTGGCGTAATTTGTTACGCGGTTTGGTAAAACCGCGTAACGGCTCGACGCTGCAAACCCGCACACGCGGCAATCTGACGTTCAATTTCAAGGGCGCGACCATAAGGTCTGCGCCCTTTCATTTCACGTCACCTTGCTCGCGTGTACGGTTTTCGCTGACTTATGCTCAACAAGGGCGGTTGGAGGAAGGGCGTCCCCCGCGGGCGCTCATTGGGGACGGGCTTAAATGAGTGCCCAATGAGCAGGTACTCATTTAAGTCT
>CATZMG010000064.1 GCA_958421655.1 uncultured Collinsella sp. | reverse complement strand
GTTTTACAACTATCTGATGCGCTGCTTCGTGCTCATCGATCTTAAGACCGATGACCTTACGCATCAGGACCTGGGCCAGATGCAAATGTACGTGAACTACTACACGCGCGAGCTCATGAACGAAGGCGACAATCCGCCTATAGGCATCGTGCTCTGCGCGGACAAAAGCGACTCGATTGTCGAGTACACGCTGCCCGAAGACAACGACCAAGTGTTTGCCGCCAAATACCTGCCATATCTTCCAAGCAAGGAAGAGCTGGCGCGCGAGCTGAGTGCTGAGTACCGCGCCATCAACGAAGCGACTAATGGCGAAGCGCAAGGGTAGCAGCGCGTTGCGACCGATACCCCCGACGGCGTTTCATATCCCCCGACATAAGAGGAGCGCTCCATGACAGACAGACCGAAACCAGCCCTACGCGACTGCATCTATGGACTTGCCGTCGGCGACGCACTGGGCGTTCCCTACGAGTTCAGGACCCGCGGCACGTTCGAATGCACCGACATGATCGGCTACGGCACGCATGGGCAACCCGCCGGCACCTGGAGCGACGACACATCTATGACGCTTGCTACCTGCGACTCGATTAGGGAGCTCGGGCACATCGACACCGCGGACATGCGCGACAAGTTCGTAAGCTGGATTGCCCGTGGCGAGTATACGATCGACGGCGTTTTCGATTACGGCGGCACGACCGCCCGCGCCCTGCACACCGGCAAAGGCGGCTCCGGCGAACGCGACAACGGCAACGGTTCACTCATGCGCATCGCGCCCCTGGCGTTTGTCGACGCGACTGACGACGAGATCTGCGAGGTCTCCGCGATAACGCACGCCCACAGAACGTCGACCGATGCATGCGTCATATTTGTCGAGCTGATGAGGGGCGTGATGAACGACGCGCTCCCCTCGTGGGCGCGGCAGCTGAAAAGCGCACCCGAGCACGAAATCAGATCCGGCGGCTTCGTGCGCGACACTCTTAAGGCAGCCACTTGGTGCTTCGTCAACACTAGCAGCTACGAAGATTGCGTGCTTGCCGCCGTCAACCTAGGCGACGACACCGACACCACCGCAGCCGTCGCCGGCGCCCTCGCAGGCACGGCATACGGTCTCAAAGCCATCCCGCAGGAGTGGGTCGACACCCTGCGCGGTAAAGGGTTGATAGAACGGTGTTTGTTTTAGGACGCGTCTTCAACGAAGACAATGACAGTCAACGCAAATGATTAGGGGACCGCACAAATGATGATTACAGAATGCGCCGTCATAGGTCCGTTCGTCACGGAGCAAAGCACCATGGGACCGTACACCGTGTTGATATTCGAATCCACGCTGCCGCAGAAAAGGGCCGGTTGCAGCCGGCCCTTTAGACGATAATACCTGCGTTGCCCGCGCTTCCGAAGTGTGACTAGCTGAGGAGCGGGTTCCGCGGCACAGTTTGATTTTACCCAGTGGAAAGGCTCTTTTGCAGCCGTCCCACCGTTTATTTACATCTACCACGACGGGCAGCTCGCACTACTGCGCACTGTCCCGTACCACTCCCCTACTTCCCAAAGATCGCGCCGAACAGGCCCTTTCGTTTGGGCTTCTCCTCACGGTAAGAACCCTCCGCCGTTGCTGCCACCTGCCGCGGCTGCTCGCCACCTCCACGGCGCACGATCTGGTATAGGAAGGGCGATTTAACGTATTTGACCTCGATGGGCGTGGCATGCACGGTGCTTTCGCTCGACAGTATCACGTTGGGGCTGAGCGGCGCCACCACATGCGTCTCGCGCTTGTCGCTAAACACCACCGCCGCCGCGCGACCCGTCTGCCCGTTCACGGCGATGCGCACTTGCTCGCCGTCGCGGCTGTCCGTCGCCGGACGATCGACAAAGTAGACCGGTACCATCACCAGGCCGTCCTTGTGTTTGCGAACCTTGCGCGCCCACGTGCGAATGCTCTTTTTATTGAGCCCCAGGGTCGCCTCGGCATCGTTGCCGGCAATATCGAGCGCCAGCTTATCAATGACCACCTGGTCCTTGGTGGACGCATCGACGGAAACGACGCGGAAGTCACCTTCCTGCATGGCGGGATCGAACGGCCCCACTTTACCAAAGTCCCACGGCTCCAGAATGCCCATAAGGCGAACATCCAGGTAGTTGGCCCTGGGATATGCCCAGTCGAGCACCTCATAGTACACCAGGGTCTCCTTGCTCAGCCCTTTGCCCGGGAAGGATGCTATCATGCGCAGGTCCGCCAGCGCCATAGGGAAATAGAAGAGCATCATGTCGTTTTGGATCGCGTCTTCCACGTCATGCCTGGTAAAGGCCTCCGGGTACTGGCGCACCAGCTGCAGCGCGTTGGCACGTGCCTGCTGCGGCGATATCTCACAGGGGACGCCCTGTTCGGGAACGTATTCGGCACCCACGCCCATGGTCAGGCGCTTGCTAAACGTGCCGGGCTTGAGAAGGTCGGCCACGCCAATCTTGTTGCCGCAGGACGGGCACTCAAACACGCGTTGGGTCGACTCACCCTCAAAGGACGCGCCGCAGAAGGGGCAGGGAATGCTCACATGCGTCACCTCCTGGAACTCCTGCGCCGTTCCGCGATCTTCCCACAGCAGATGCTCCAGAACCGACTGATTGCGCCAGTACGAATTGAAGAAATACCAGTCCGGGTCCTCTGGGCGTTCGAGCTGCGAGACGTGCGTGAGCTTGAGCAGCCCGTCAACCACCGTCAGCGGCGTATGACGGATACCCAGGGCGCTCTTGGGCTCTCCGGCGTCCGCTTGCCACGGAATAACTGTTTCGCAATAAGCGCACTCAAAGCTGCGCTTTGCCTGGTGCGAATACATGGGGCCGCCGCAGTTTTGGCATTTAATGGCAAACATCTCGTCCATGGAAACGTCCTCCTTTGCACAGGGCTGTCGACATTAAGTATGTCGAGCAAATCGGCACGTGCCCATACCCATGTGGCCCAAAATGGAGCACTCGGTCGGACGGGAAGGCGCAATGAGCTCGAAGGCGCGCGGACAGTCGCCCCCTCCGCCTCGTACCCGTTAGCGCCGGCAGACCATTGCTGCATTTTCTGAGCATCGGCACACGTTGCGCCTGTGCGAGCTACACTATCCCCTTAAACATGATTGTGAGGACGATCGTTATGCTATTTGTAAATCGGCTGGTACATACGCTTGTTCCCGGCAGCGAAAGCGAGCCGGTCGATACCTCCTGCCGCACCAACGCGGGTTTTGCCGCAAGCCTCATCTGCATCGGCCTCAACATCACGCTGTGCCTGGCCAAGGGCATAGCTGGTCTGCTCGCTGGCTCCGTCTCGCTTATCGCCGACGCCTTCAACAACCTTTCCGACGCCTCGAGCAACATCGTGAGCCTGCTGGGGTTCCGCCTTGCCAGGCGCCCGGCCGACGAAGGCCACCCCTACGGCCACGGCCGCTACGAGTACCTCGCCGGCTTGTTTGTCGCCGTCCTGGTTTGCGCCGTCGGCATCAATCTGGCACTCGAGTCCATTACCAAGATCATCAAGCCCTCCCCCACCGCGTATTCGGTACTCTCGATGGCAGCCCTTGTCCTGTCCATGCTCGTCAAGTTTTGGATGGCGGCGTTCAACCGCACGCTGGGCAACCGCATAGATTCCGAGACGCTTATCGCCACGGCGCAGGATTCCAAAAACGACGTCATTACCTCGTCCTCGGTCCTGGTCGCAGCGCTTATTTCGCAGACGACCGGCTTTGACCTCGATGGCTGGGCAGGCCTGGGCGTGGGCATCTTCATCTGCATCAGCGGCATGGGCCTGGTGCGCGACGCCATCAGCCCGCTGTTGGGGCAAGCGCCCGACCCCAAGCTCGTCCAGGCAATCCGTGACAAGATCATGTCGTATCCGCAGGTCCTAGGCACGCACGACCTGATGGTGCACGACTACGGCCCCGGTCGGCAATTTGCCAGTGCGCACGTGGAAATGCCCGGCGAGGGCGATGCGTTTGAACATCATGAGATCCTGGACACCATCGAGCACGATATCAAACGGCAGATGGGCATCGGTATCACGCTACACTGCGACCCCATCGCCACCACCGGCGACGACCTGCGCGGCTGGGTCAAGCGCGGCATCATGCAGATCGATCCCGCGCTCTCCATTCACGACCTGCACGAGCACGACGGCTTTGTTTCGTTTGACCTGGTGCGTCCCGACGGCTTTGACATATCCGACGAGGAGCTGCTGGAGCTCGTCACGCGCATCGTGCACGAGCGCCGGCCCGATGTCTCGTGCGTCGTCACGTTTGACTCGGGCTTCAGCTCGCCCGACCGCCCGGCCGAGCAGCTGTAATCGACAGCAAGACGGGACGTAGGACCGCCGACCAACGCGCCCACGCGCCCGGTCACGCGATCCTGCGTCCCGTTTTTGTTTGCACCGCTAAGGCTCTAGCCGCTCGACCGCTAGTTCCCCTGCGCGCCCGAAATGCCGTTTTGCAGGGCACCCCAGGCGTTCGTTGCCATATCGCCCAGGTTCTGTGCGGTATCACCGAGATTCTGAGCCGTATCACCCAGCTCTTGGGCCTTATCCCCAAGCTCCTGGGCCTTCTTGCTCAGGTCTTCCAGCGTGTTGGAGCTCGAGCTGTCCGTGGTGCCCTGGTCGCCGGACGCATTGCCCGACGAGCTGTCCTTGCGCGTGAGCTGAATCTCGAGGTTGCCGTTGTCGTTATAGTAGGCAGACGTCACGACCCAGTTGGCATCGACAACGGGCGTCGAACCGTCGTCGGTCAGAATCACGGCATTCGAAAGATCGGCCCCGCGCGACTTGAGGAGCTTCTTGGCGTTAGACCAGTACTGACCCGGAATATCGCTCAGGTCGACGGCGCCGGACTGGGTCGTCTCGGTCTGCTCGGCCGTGGTATCAGTCGCGGCGCCCCGCTTGTTGAGCATGCCCGACACGATGGCAAACACAACCGACAGGGCAAAGAAGATCGCCAGCACGATCAGGATTTTCTTGATCACGCTCGACGAACGCGAAGGCTTCTTCTCCTCGTCCTCGCCATACTGAGGGATGGACTTGGGATACTCACGATACGGCTCGCGCGCATATCGGTCGCGCGACTCGTAGCGCGGCTGTGCCGTGCGCGGCATATATGTCGTCTGCTGAGGTTGCGGAATGGGATTTTGCAGCAAGTCATCATAAGGATCTGCCGCCGCGTTGCCGTAGGGGCTCTGCGACGAGGCACCATACGGGCCCTGCGCTGCGTTTCCGTAATTCACAACGCGCGTGGGATCGGCCGACGCCTGCGTCGTATCGGGGGCAGCGTAGCCGGGATTCGGCACGACGCGGGTCTCATCGGCGCCATTGCCCGTCCGCGGGGAGCCGTAGCCACCCATTACGGTCGTCTTATCCTGGTCCATGCAACGATTCCTTTCCGTCGCCCGTAAGCATCAAGTTATCCATGCATTCTACCCGCGCAAAAGTCTATGATGGGCAAAGCCCGCCGGTATCTACAAGACATGCGCGGCCGACGGTCACGAGCGAATCGAGGAACGTCATGGCAAAAAGCAAGCTCATCAAGGACACGACGCGTGCCGAGCGCGAGGAAATCATCAAGCTAGCACTCGCAGGCTGCGGCAACGGCAGTTGCGACAACTGCGGAAGCTGCAGCTTGGGAGCCGGCGACCCGTACGGCACCTACCAGCCCTACATTGACGGCGAGATGGAAATCGCCGATATCAACATGATGGTCGCCGAGCGCAACGCCAAACTCTTCGGCCTCCAGCGCGGCTAACGACCTCTTCTTGGGCTGTGCACCAAAAAATGCGCCCATCTACTACGTTTAACTCAAGGGTGCCAACCATAGCCATATTTGAGTTAACAAAACCGCAGGTAAACGTCTTGCTGTATTGTTAAAAAACGCTCCATGGTTGGTCCAACCCTGGTAAACGTAGTAGATGGGCACTTTTCGTGGCGCAGCTGGCCCAGATAGCTTGTATCGGACCCAGTTTGCATCAAAAAGTCCCCGGTGACTCTGCGTTTGCGCCACCGGGGGACTTTGTAATTCGCTTCTTGCGGCTTTACTCTACTCGTTGGGTACGTACGTGGCCCTAGCCCGCTCGGGCGTTACGTCCTGACCACTGGAATAGCTCGAGTCGAAGGCGTGCGCAACCAAATCGTGCGTATCCCATGCCATGCAGTCAAACTCGCCAGTATCGAGGACGATGATATAGCCCTTGCCATCGTAGTAGAAATGATCCTCGGTGTAATTATCGTCATCGTCGATGTTGTCTTCGGACACAGAGTCAAAATTCGGCTTTGCCGTCTTAATTGCCTGCTTGGCCTCGCTCTTGAGGGTGTCGAACGAAAGGCCATGCTGCGCAAGCGAATCCTCGAGCGAAACCTGCTCACCCGTCTTGAGGTTGTAGTACGCCGACCTCGTCTTCTGCACCGATCGATACGGAGGCTGATAACTGTTGGTGAACGTACGCACGCAGGCGATATCGCCATCGATCGAGACGATCTCGGCAGTGTACATCATGGTCACGCGACTGTCCTCGTCGTCCATCGAGGCCTGCTTGCTCGCGTCGAGCGTATCCGCGACCAGCTGAACCATATCCTTGTTGAACTTGGCGACACCTACACCCTGGCCTTTTACCTGAGGATAGGTCCACGTAGCCGAAATCTGGCACGTATCATCGGGGGACGGATTCAGCGGGCCTTCGCCAACCGCAGCCGTAAAGTTGACATCCTGCGTGGCAGAGACGGCCTCGTAGCTCGCCTGCGCATCGTCAGCGTCCTTCGACTTCAGCTGCTCCAGCGTCGTGGCGACCGTTGCAATAGTTTCGTTTATCGAGTCCTTATCGGAAAATAACACGCCATAAACGCCAGAAAAGCCAGAGTTGAATTCCCTCAGAGGAATAAGGTCCGTCATTGCCTTGAATGATTGGCCATCATACCCGATGAATTTAACTTGGTATTCATGAGCAGAAGGGCCACTTTCGCCAGAGACGTCGCTTTGTTTAATTTCCGCTTCATGGTCAAACCACTGCACAAATCCAATCTTACCCGCATATTCAGTAGGACCGAAAGTCACACACGCCTGCTGAGTGCCCACAACCACCTCAGGCGTGTAGACCTTCTCAATCTCGCCGTTCTTATACGCCCAGACCTCAAGATTCGCAGAGGCAGCCTTGTCCTCAAAATCAACCGGCTCATCGGAATACTCTATCAGCAGCTCGTCTTGGCCGTCGCCATCAAAGTCAACAAGTTTGGCGTAAGCAACACCCTGGGCTCCATACGTGTATTCATCGAACTCGACAGCCTCGCCCTCGCCGTACTTCTTTTGGTACTCGAGGATCTTGTCGGTGAACAGCTCGTTTGCCGTCTTGACCGCTGCCTTGGCAGAGGCCTTGGCCTCCTTCTTGGACTGCGTGAGCTCAACGTTCTTAGGGGCGTCCGAGCCTTCCTTGGCGTAGTCCACCTTCATGGTGGTCGTGCTCTTCTTTTTGCCCTTGCCCGAGGTAATGGTCATCTGGTACTTCTGATCGGGCAGCTCGCCAAAGTCCTCCATGGCAAAGCCGTCCTCGCCGTCCACTTTGATGGCGTAGCTCTTGCCCTTGCCGGATACCGGCGCCAGCTCGACGGTATAGCTCTTGAGCTTTTTGCCCTTGCTGTTTTTGGGCAGAATCTTGGTCTCGCACGCGCAAACAACATAGCCCTTGCCGCCCGAGGTCACCTCGGAAGATGTGCCGATACGCGGCACGATCACGATAGCGGCGACAATGGCGACAACGGCCACGCCTCCGATAACGGCCGCGACGATACGGCCCCTGTGCTTGGGCTTCTTGGGCTGAGGCGTCAGGTCGAACGACTCGGCGGGCTCGGCGAACGGCTGCTCATATTGAGGCTGTGCCGCCATGTGAGCCGGAGCACCCTGCGTGGCCTGCCGCCCCGCAGGAGCTGATGACGGCGCGGGCGCAGCAGGGTCGCCCGCCAGCGCGCTATCCCCTACCGGAAACGCCACGGGCTCCGCCTGGTCCTCGGCGCCACCCACGCGAGCGCCGCAGCTCGTGCAAAACGTGGAGCCATCGGGTATCTGAGCTCCGCACTTGGTGCAATACATCGCATCTCCCGTCTCTCGTCGCAGCCGCAATGCGCCCGCGCAATTCTTCCAACTACACCGTACGAGAGAAATCCCCATTCTTGTTGCGCAACATTGCCGCCGTCCCAAAATGATCCTTCCGTCCCCTTGGAATCAAAAAACCCCGCCGAGCCTTGGTGGGCACGGCGGGGCGGGCAAGCGGCTATGAGCAGCAGGCTTAGAACAGGCCGGTGATGTTGCCGTCGTTGTCGACGTCGATGTTCTCGGCCGCGGGAACCTTGGGCAGGCCCGGCATGGTCAGAACGCTACCGGTCAGCGCGACCACAAAGTGGGCACCGGCGGAAACCTTGAGCTCGCGCACCGTGATGCGGAAGCCCTCGGGAGCGCCCAGCGCCTTGGCGTTGTCGCTAAAGCTGTACTGGGTCTTGGCCACGCACACCGGCAGGTTGCCAAAGCCGTTCTCGCGCAGCTCGGCGAGCTGGCGCCTGGCAGCCGGCGTAAAGTCGACGCCGTCGGCGCGGTAGACCTTGGTAGCAACGGCCTCGAGGGCGTCGGCCACATCGGCACCGTCCTCGTAGGCAAACTTGAGCTCGCTCGGCTGCTCAATCAGGCGCATGACCTCATCGGCCAGGTCGAGCGCGCCCTCGCCACCCTTGGCCCAAACCTCGGACAGCTTAACGTTAACACCGAGTTTCTGGCATTCGGACTCGATGAGCTCGAGCTCGGCCTCGGTGTCCGTCGGGAAGCGGTTGATGGCGACCACGCAGGGCAGGCCGTAGACATTCTGAATGTTGTCGACGTGGCGCAGCAGGTTGGGCATGCCAGCCTTGAGGGCCTCGAGGTTCTCCTCGTTGAGGTCGGCCTTGGCAACACCGCCGTTGTACTTAAGCGCGCGGGCAGTGGCGACGACCACGACAGCGCTGGGGCGAACGCCCGTCATGCGGCACTTGATGTCGAGGAACTTCTCGGCACCCAGGTCGGCACCGAAACCGGCCTCGGTAATCGCGACGTCGCCGAAGCGCATGGCCATGCGGGTGGCCATGATGGAGTTGCAGCCGTGGGCAATATTGGCGAAGGGACCGCCGTGAACAAACGCAGGCGTACCCTCGAGCGTCTGGACCAGGTTGGGTTTGAGCGCGTCCTTGAGCAGTGCGGCCATAGCTCCCTGGGCCTTAAGGTCGCGTGCGCGGACGGGCTCGCCGGCATAGCTGTAGCCGACAACGATCTCGCCCAAGCGCTCCTTGAGGTCATTGATGCTCGTGGACAGGCACAGGATTGCCATGACCTCGGAGGCAACGGTGATATCGAAGCCGTCCTCGCGCGGCACTCCCTGGGCCTTGCCGCCAATGCCGTCGATAACATGGCGCAGCTGACGGTCGTTCATGTCGACGACGCGCTTCCAGGTGATGCGCTTAACGTCGATGCCGAGCTGGTTGCCCTGCTGAAAATGGTTGTCGAGCATGGCTGCCAGCAGATTGTTGGCGGCACCAATGGCATGGAAGTCGCCGGTAAAGTGCAGGTTGATGTCCTCCATGGGGATGACCTGAGCCCAGCCGCCGCCAGCGGCACCGCCCTTGACGCCAAAGACGGGGCCGAGCGAAGGCTCACGCAGGGCCACAGCGCTCTTGACGCCGCGACGGCGCAGGCCATCGGCCAGACCGATGGTCGTGGTGGTCTTACCCTCGCCCGCAGGCGTGGGGTTGATGGCGGTCACGAGGACGAGCTTAGCCTGGTGATCAGTTGGCTCATTGAGCAGAGAGTAGTCGACCTTAGCCTTGTCGAAGCCGTACGGAATCAGGTGCTTTACGTCGACGCCGGCGTTCTTAGCCACCTCGGTAATGGGCAGCGGCGTGACGGAACGTGCGATTTCGATGTCAGTAGGCATGGACGGTCCTTTCGTTACCGGATGAGAAAAAGACCAATTCAGCATAGCACGGGCGCGCAATAGTAAAGCACCCGCAACCGACAAACGGCGATATGTTTATCCAATGCTCAGCGATAGCCTACAAACCCGTCCTAAACGGTCGGCTCAATTCCCAAATGCTCAAAGGTGCGAGGCGTTGCCTGGCGACCCTGCGGTGTGCGAATCATCAATCCGCACTGCAGCAGATAGGGCTCGTAGACGTCCTCAAGCGTACCCGGGTCCTCGCCCACCGCACTGGCAAGCGTGGTCAAGCCAACGGCACGGCCGGAGAACGTCTTGGCGAGTGTCTCCAAGATACGAATGTCCATCCAGTCCAAACCAAGCTCATCAATCTCGAAGAACTCGAGCGCCTGACGGCAAATATCAAGCTCAATAGGACCGTTGCCGCGCACCTGCGCGTAGTCGCGCACGCGCTTGAGCAGACGGTTGGCCAGGCGCGGCGTGCCACGCGAGCGTGAGCCGATCTCGAGCGCGCTCGGATGGTCTATTGTCACGCCCAGGATGGTCGCCGAGCGCGTCACAATCTGGGCAAGCTCCTCGACGGTGTAGTAATCCAGGCGATACGAAATGCCAAAACGGTCGCGTAGCGGGCCGGTCAACATGCCCGAGCGAGTCGTTGCCGCCACCAGCGTGAACTTGGGGATATCCAGGCGAATCGAGCGTGCAGCCGGACCCTTGCCGATCACGATATCGAGGGCAAAGTCCTCCATCGCAGGATACAGGACCTCCTCGACCGAGCGGTTGAGGCGGTGAATCTCGTCGATAAACAGCACGTCACCCGGCTGCAAGTTAGTCAGGATAGCCGCCAGGTCGCCGGTACGCGCAATAGCGGGGCCGCTCGTCGTCTTAATCTGAGCGCCCAGCTCGTTGGCGATAACCGTGGCCAGCGTGGTCTTACCCAGACCCGGAGGGCCCGAAAAGATAACGTGGTCGAGCGTCTCGCCACGGCTCTGCGCCGCCTCGATGAGCACGCGCAGGCTCTGCTTGATATGCTCCTGACCGCAATAGTCGTCCAAGCGCTGGGGACGCAGGGTGCGGTCGACATCGAGGTCCTCGGCCGTCAGCTCCGAGCCCACCATGCGCTCGCCGTGCGCCATGGATGCCGCCGGCGAGTTGCCGGGCGTCGCCCACAGGTCCTGAGAGTCATCGGCTTCCCACATCACGCATCCATTCCGAGTCGCTTAAGCGCCGCGCCGAGCAGATCCTCGACACGCATATCCTGCCCATCATACCCGCTCAGGGCGACATCGGTCTCCTGCGGGCTAAAGCCCATGGAGAGGAGCGCCGCGCGGGCGTCATCAATCGCCGAGGGAGCGGCGGCGGGAACCGGCATCGCAACCTGACCGGGAATCACGTCGACCGGCACAAAGCCCTTGTCCTTGGCAAAGGTGCTCTTGAGTTCCAGGATCAGACGCTGCGCTGTCTTTTTGCCCACACCGGGTACCTTGGCCATGCCCTTGTCATCCTCGGCCATTACCAGGGAATACAGTTGCCCCACGGTATAGGTGGAGAGCACAGCAAGCGCCAGGCGCGGACCGACGCCCGAGACGGACACGAGCCGATCGAACATCGTGCGCTCGTCCTTGGAGGCAAAGCCAAAGAGCGTCATGGCGTCCTCGCGCACCTGCATGCGCGTGTAGAGGCGCACCTCGCCGCCGGGCGTCGGCAACGTGGCCGCGGTGCTGCCCGAGATGCCGAGCTCAAAGCCCACGCCCGATACATCGACAACGGCCGAGCTCATCGTGGCCTCGACAAGCGTTCCATGGAGCTGGGAGATCATCAGTATCCGGTTCCTCTCTGTTGATAGAACTCGCCACCGGTAAGCGCCCGGGTGCGGCTGAGGTTAACGTGGCAGATGGCGCAGGCCAGGGCATCGGCGGCATGGTCGGGATTCGGGTCGTGATCGAGCTGTGTGAGCGTGCGCACCATGTAGGCGACCTGCCGCTTATCTGCGGCACCGGTGCCCACCACAGCCT
>CATZMG010000063.1 GCA_958421655.1 uncultured Collinsella sp. | reverse complement strand
CATGGTGGTGCTTTCCAAGTCGACCATGCCCGACCGCACGCTGGCCATCAAGACCGGTGAGCATGCCGAGCTGCTGGCGACCATGAAGGAGTGCGCTCAGGCGCTCGAGACGCTGGGCTGCGCGCACATTGCCATTCCCTGCAACACGTCGCACTACTTCTACGATCAGATTCAGTCGTTTACCAAGGTGCCGATTATCCACATGCCGCGCGAGTCGGTGCGCTATGCTCTGGCCGGCGCGGTGATGGGGGAGTGCGAGTTCGATCCAAACCTGAGCATGCCGGCCGAGCCGGTGCACAAGATCGGCATCATGGGCACCGACGGTACCGTGGGCGCAGACGTCTATGGGCGCGAATGTGAGACCGCGGGCGTTGAGGTCATCTATCCCAGCGAAAAGCGTCAGGCCGACGTGATGTCGCTCATCTACGACGATGTGAAGGCCGGGCGCGAGCCCGATATGGATAAGTTTGACCGCGTGATGTGGGAGTTCGCCCGTAGCGGCTGCGACCGCGTCATCCTGGCCTGCACGGAGCTTTCGGTGTTGCAGAAGTATCGCGAGATGCCCGAGATCACCCTCGATGCGATGGATGTCCTGGTGCGCGAATCCATTATCCGCAGCGGCGCCCCCTACCGCCTCTAGTTCTTCGCCTGCCAAAAAGGGACAGGTTTATTTTGGTAGGTTTTATCTGGGAAAACAGTAAAGGCCTCGGCTCGTTTGGTGCGAGCCGAGGCCTTTTGCATTTGCCGGTTGCTGCCAGCGATTGCTAGAACAGGAAGCCGATGGCGATAAGGGCGATGCTGATGATGAGTACGGCGATGTCTAGGCCCTTGATGGGGTAGCGCTTGTACGAGCTGGCGCGCGTACGCAGATAGAAGCCGCGCTGCTCGGCGGCAAGCGCGGTGGCATCGGTCTTGGCCACGCTCGAGATAAGCAGTGGCACACACAGCGGCAGCATGAGTTTGAGTTTCTTGACGGGATTCTTAGTGTCGTATTCGACGCCGCGTGCAGTCTGCGCCTCCATGATGGCGTTCATTTCCTGGCCAAATACCGGCACAAAACGCAGCGCCGTGGTAAAGGTGAAGGCATAGCGATATGGCACGTGCAGCACCTCGACGCAAGCGTTGGCGAGGTCGTTGAGCTTGGTCACCATGAGCATGAGGATGAGTGGCAACGCCACGCCCAGCAGGCGCAGGCAGGCCTTCGATCCGGTAATGAGGCCCGTGTCGGTGATGAAACCCCACACCACGTTGCCATCACGCATAAAGGCCAGCTGGAGCACCAGCATGATAAGCGCGAGCGGAATCAGCAACTTGAGCAGCGAGAGCAGACGGTCGACGACGCCGGCATAGGCACCCAGTGCAAGGGTGAGTGCCAAAAAGCCCAGCAGCGCCACGTAGGTGTCGGACAGGAAAATGCCGATGATGATGGCGGCGGCAAGGCCCAGTTTGACGACCGGGTTCAAGCGGTGCAGCAGTGTATCGCCCGGCATATAGTCGATGACGTTAACCACGGTGGACCATCCCCTCGGTAATGCGAACGATATCGGTGACCTCGCTCACCTGTGCAAAGGCGGGAGAGACGGAGGATGCCAGGCGACGAGAAAGCTCTATGACCTGGGGCGGCTCAACGTAGGCGCGCTGCATGAGCTCGATGTCCGAGAGCAGCTCGTGCGTGCGGCCGCGCTCGAGGATGCGGCCGTCGGCCATTACCACAATGCGCTCGGCAAAGTCGGAGACGACTTCCATGTCGTGGCAGACCATGATTACAGCGCAGCCGCGCTCGGCCATGGTGCGCACTGTTTCCATCACGGTCATGCACTCGCGGTAGTCAAGGCCGCTCGTGGGCTCGTCGAGCACCACGATTTTGGGCTCTACGACCACGACGGAGGCGAGTGCCACCATCTGGCGCTGACCGCGCGAGAGCGAGAAGGGCGCCTCGTCGGCCGGCAAGCCAAAGCGGTCGATGACGAGCTGGGCGCGACGCAGCGCCTCGGCGCGGTCGATGCCGGCAAGCTCCAGGCCAAAGGCGACCTCGTCGAGCACGGTGTCCTTGCAGATCTGGCGGTCGGGGTTTTGGAAGAGGGTTGCGACTTCGCGGGCGATGCGGCTTGTGGGAACGGCTGCGGTATCCAGTCCCGTGACGCGCACGCTGCCCGAGACGGGCTTAAGCAGGCCTGTGAGCAGCTTAGTGAGCGTGGGCTTGCCGGCGCCGTTTTGACCGACGATGCCCACGAGCTCGCCGGGATAGAGGGTCAGGTTGAGGTCGTGGACGGCGGCGCCGCCATTGGGATAGGCAAACTCAACGTGATCGAAGGTGAGCACGGGCTCGGCGTCCTTGGCGTGCGGGCGCAACGACGGTGCGTGCGGTGAGCCGGCGGGTGCCTGAATGTCGCTGCTTGCGTGTGCGGGGTCGACGATGCCCGTAATCAGGCGCTCGGCCTCATCAACATCCAAACAGGGAGTGCCGCTGGCCAGGCCATCGGCCTCGAGGCTGTTGAAAATGCGCGTGACACGCGGGCAATCGACGCCGATGGCACGGAGCTCGTCGGTATGCGCGAAGACCTCGTGCGGCTCGCCCTGTAGCGCGATTTCGCCATGATTGAGCACGAGCACGCGGTTACAGTACTCCGAAAGCAGGGCGACTTTTTGCTCAATGACGACGATGGTGATGCCGAGTGCGCGGTTGGCCTCGCGTAGGGTCTCGAAGACCAGCGTGGAGCTGGCGGGGTCGAGCGCCGCGGTGGGTTCGTCGAGCACGAGCACACGCGGACGCATGGCGAGGATGGCGGCGATGGCAACCTTTTGCTTCTGTCCGCCCGAGAGGGTGGCGATCTCGCGGTCGCGCAGGTCGCTGATGCCGACGGTCTCGAGCGTCTCGCTCACACGTTGCTCGATCTGGTCGTGGGGAACGCCAAAGTTCTCCAGGCCAAAAAGCATCTCGTCCTCGACGACCGAGGCGACCATTTGCGTGTCGATGTCTTGCAACACGCTGCCGACGATCTGCGACACATCGGTGAGCGAAACTTCACAGGTGTCGTTGCCGTCGACAGCGACGGAGCCAAAGAACGTGCCAGTGTAATGGTGGGGTACGGCTCCCGACAGGCAGGCGGCAAGTGTGGACTTGCCGGCGCCCGAAGGGCCGATAATGCCGATAAAATCTCCCCTGTTCACGCCGAGCGAGATATGCTTAAGCGCCTGCTCGGTCTGCGTGCCATAGGAGAACGAGACATCGTCGACGTTGATGATCGTTTCCATGGATACCTTTCATAGTCATCGGGGACGTTCTTAAATGACTAGTCGTTTAAGAACGTCCCCAAAAGCTAGTTGTTTGGGACAGTCTTTGGTGGTGAAGCACGGAGACGGCTTTACGAGGGGCCCCAGGTTGGCGCGAAAGAGGAGCGAAGCGTACTTGGGTACGCGAGCGACGAATGAACGCCAAGATGGGGTGGCTCGTAAAGCCGAGCAGGTTAGTTGAGCTTCAGGGCCTTCTGGATGGGCAGATAGAGAGCGCCAACCAGGATGGCGTTAAAGACGGCGGTCATAGCGACGACGGGCAGCATGGCAGCGGCGAGCTCGCCTACCACGCCGAGCATGGCCATCTTGATGACCATGAAGATGACGCCCGAGACAAAGGTGGTCACGAACGTTGCGATGATGGCGACGGCAGGCTTAACCTGGCCGTCCTTGGCAGCAGCGTTGACAATGACGGCCATGAGCATGGCGGCGATGCCCTCGGCGGCAAAATCGACGAACGGCGAGGTGGTGGTGATCTGGATCACGGCGGCCGAGATCAGGCCGATAACGAGCGCCTGACCGATGTTGGGGCGCACGACCAGGATAGTGAGGCAGAAGGCCGAGATAATGAACTCGGGGCTGATCATGCCGCCCGAGATGCCGGAGATGGCCTTGCCGACGGTGAAGTTGAGGATGAAGCCGGCGGCAAGCAGGATGGCGAGCAAGACGAGGGCGCGGACGTCGAGTTTGCCGCGGTCGGCGGTCTGGACGGTGCGGGGCTGGGCGGTGGTGGTGTTCTGAGACATGGTGAAAATCCTTTCGGAAGGGAAGTGCAAGAGAAGAAAGCGGAGGCGCGTGATGCGAATGCGATCGGGCTCGAGATAGAAAAAGGCCCCCGGTCGAAACCGGAGGCCTTCCAATCACCTAGAGCGCAAAAACAGGCGTGAGGGACTCACTGTCGACCGATCGTATTCGCATCACGCCACCACCAGTTGTTGAGGGACTTCATTGTGTTCATCATCTTGGTGGCTCCTTTCGTGATGCCTTGGCGCGGTTGCACCTCGTTGCTGTTGCGCTGCACTATAGCACAGCAAAGTGTGTGCGGGGAAATCTTTTTTGAAAAGATTTCAGCGGCGTTTCCTGCCGGTCGAATGGGCGGCTGGGCGGGCGGGCGACCTTGGCCATCCCACTCGCGCCTTAAGGTGGGGGTTCTTATGCCTTCTTGCGACGATAGAGCACGAAGCCGCAGACACCGATGATGACGACGGCGCCAACGGCCATGGCGGCCATGTTGTTGCCCTCGGACTTCTCCTCGGTTGCCTCTTCCTCAACCTCGGGTTCGGCAACGTCCTCATCGGAGAGGGCCTCGTCGGCGTAGGTGATGGACTTGACCAGGCAGTCGTTGTCGGCATCGTAGTCGCTCGGGACGAACTCCTCGGAGAAGTCGCCCTCCTTGAGGTAGTCGCGCATCTCCTCGAGCACGGCCTTGCACTTGACGTAGGTGTTTTTGGTGGCAGCCTTGCCGGCCTTGTTGGCCAGGGCGGTGCGGGCCTCGGTGCCCTCGGCGGCCTGCATGGCCTCGTCGACGGCCAGGTTCTGCTCGATGAGTTCCTTCTGCAGGGCGTCGAGGTAGGCGCGGACGCCGGTGGCGCAGTGGTCGCGGTTCTCATAGGCGAGCGTGTTGATGTCCATGAGGACGTAGTTGATGGAGTTCTTGGGCTCCTCGTTGTTTACAACGTCTTCCTCTTCGCAGTGATCGAAGGAGACATCCTGATCGCTGAAGTAGGGGCTGACCTCGGTGAGCAGTGCGGAGTAGAGGGGGATAGCGACGGAGAACTCGGCGTTGGAGAGCATCTCCCACTGGATGGTCGCGATCTCGGGGTCCATGCCGTGGCGGATCTGGAAGGTGTGGATCTCGGTGTTGCGGTTGGAGCCGATAGCATAGGCGCCGTCGGTGTTGGCGTTGAGACCGGCGACATTCTCGCCGCGAGCAGCGAAGCTGCGGATCATCTCAAAGGTGTTCCAGTCGGACTTGCCGGGCTGGAAGAACAGCGGCTGCATCTCGTGGACCAGGGCGCCGGTCGTGGCGCGAGCGTCTTCACGCTCGTCTTTGACGATCTCGTAGTCAGTGCCTTCAGACAGCGGGGCCATGAAGTAATCGCGACCCTGGATATAGCGCGACCACTGGTGCATACCGGCCTCGCCGATCTCCTCGCCGTAGGTCTTGGCGACGTCGAACTTGCCGTCAGTGTACTCGGCAAAGCCCTTCTCCTTAGGCATGGACTCGATGCCCTCGGAATGGAGACAGTTCTCGGTGTCGTCGAGGTCGACGTCATAGGTGAGGTTGCCGATGTTGGGGTTGAGCGAGGCGATGTCATCGGCGAGCCTCATGGCAATCCACTGATGGCCGGAAAGCGCGGCGAACAGCCAGGTCTCGGTGCTGTCGGCGATGATGATCTGGTCGTTGGAGCAGACGCCCTGCTCGTCGATCAGGCTGCCGATGAGCTCGACGCCCTCGCGGGCCGTGGCGCTCTCGCCCAGGATGACGCTGGCATAGCTGTACTCGCCAATGCCGGTCTCCTCGGTGATGGGGTCGGCCTCTTCGGCCTTCTCGTTATAGGAGGTGCTCAACGTGGCAGAGCAGGAGACGCCCTTCTCGTTGATGCCGGCCTCGGAATATGCGTCGTAGCGATCTTCCCACTGCGAGGGGTTGTCGCGAACGAAGGTGTAGCGGTAGGTTGCGCCCTTGGACTTGTACTCAAAACCGGACTCGACCGATGTGTACTCGTTGCCGTCCTTGTGTGCGGGCTCAATGCCAAAGTGCTTGACATAGCGCGGACCGAAGTCTTCGGAACGGCCATAGTACGTGTTGCCGTCTGCCGTGAGCTTGCTACCCATGTAGATCTGGGTGCAGGCGAGCGCCGAAGTCGGCATGGCCATGATGGCCGCTGCTCCAAACGCAAGGCCGCAGCCGAGCTTTTTGAGCGTGTTGACAGGATGAGTAAACCTCATAATCCCTCCCAACCGTTGAAACCCTGCGGAACCGTGCAGGATTTCAGCTAATAAATACATCTATTAGCCTATCGGAAGTCTAAATAGTATTCATCTATTTCGATGAAATACTCGATGAGCGTCCTAAAATATGCGATGAGCGGACAAGAATACTCATTATCTAGCTTTATTTAAATAAAGACGCCCTGCAATTACTGTACCTGAATAAAGCGCCTTGCACGGGGCACAAAGAAAAATCCCCCCGCTGTCTGGCAAATGCATAAACAACGGGGGAGACGATAATTGGATGAATATCATACCAATGTGGAATTACTTCTTCCGGCGGTGGATCACGTTAATCGCATAGCCGACGAGCATGGCCAAGACGATGATGATAAAGCCAATCAGGGGGTTGTCGTTCATGGGGTCCTCCTATTTTCCGAGCGGGGAGAATTCGTCGACGATGAGGTCGAGGCATTGCGGAAGCGCGCGGGCACCAAAGACGCCCGAGTTGCTGGAGATGATCTCGCCATCGAACTGCATGCCCAGCGACGGGGTGCAGGTGATCTTGGCCTCCTTGGTCTGGATGATCTTGAACTGCGGACGGCCGAGCACCTTGCCGGCGGGGTCGAGCGCGGCGGTGATCACGGTGGGCAGGAGCTGGACGGTTTTTACGGGCTCGATGACCGCAATGTCGACCATGCCATCGTTCATGCGGCAATCGGGGAACAGGTTGATGTCGTTTTGAATGACCGAGGTGTTGCCGGCCATGCAGCAGATGCCATCGAGCTCCTCGACAATGCCGTCATGCTCAATCGAAAAGTGCGCCACCGTGGGGTTGGGCGTGGCGAGCGCCGACAGGAAATAGGCGATCTCGCCGATGTCGTTTTTGGTGGGAGCGGCCTTCATCATGATCTCGGCGTCGAAGCCCGAGCCGGCGATGATGATAAAGCCGTGGCGCTTTTCGTTGCCGTTCTCGTCGAGCCAAAAGAGCTCGCCCATGTCCGCCTTGACGGTACGGCCGACGCGGCAGGCCTTGGCGAGCGCCGCGGCCTCGGGGGCATTGCCAATGTTGTTGAAGAACAGGCAGGCCGTGCCGGAGGGGAAGACGAGCGTGGGGACGCCGCATCCGCGCATCTGGTCGAGCACGTTGGAGACGGTGCCGTCGCCGCCCGAAATCACCACGCGATCAAACTCGCGCACGTCTGCCACGGCGTCCTCGGGTTCCATGCCATCGCCGATAAAACGCATCACGACCTCGTCGCCGCCCTGCGCGAGGGCGTGCGTGAACGCGTAGATTTCATCTGAGCTGGGGCCCGATGCCGGGTTGTGGATGATAAGGCAGCGCATACTTACGTTCCCGTTCTGTGACTAACCGAGTATAGTTGTAAGGCAATGCCGATATCCTACCCGTGTTTTTCGGGCCTAACCTTATTCGATGGGTTGATATGTACATTTCCACACATCAGGCTCTGCTCGACTTTTGCCAGCGCGCTCGCGAGTTCGACGCGATTGCCGTCGATACCGAGTTTTTGCGCGAGCGCACGTTCCACCCGCGCCTGTGCTTGGTCCAGATTGCCACCCCTGCCGAGAGCGTCGCGGTCGATCCTTTGGTGATCGACGACCTGTCGCCGCTCGCCGAGCTTATGGGCGATGAGAGCGTGACCAAGGTGTTTCACGCCTGCTCGCAGGATATGGAGGTCATGCTCCATACCGTGGGCGTGCTGCCGCGTCCCATTTTTGACACGCAGGTGGCCGCCGCCTTTTTGGGCGAGCGCCAGCAGATTTCCTACGGCGCGCTCGTGCAGACGTTTTGCGGCGTCTCGTTGCCCAAGACCGAGTCGCTGACCGATTGGTCGCGCCGCCCGCTGACCGACAAACAGATCGAGTACGCGATCGATGACGTCAAGTACCTGATCGTTGCCTATACCGAGATGATGAGTCGCCTGCGCGAGCTGGGCCGGGTGGACTGGGTGCTCGACGAGTTGCGTCCGCTGGCCGACGAGTCGCACTATCGCGCCGATCGTCACGAGGCATTCCGCAAGGTCAAGCGCATCAACTCCTGCAGCCGCCATCAGCTGGGCATTGCGCGCGAGCTTGCCGCTTGGCGCGAGGACCGCGCCGAGCGCCGCAACATCCCGCGCAAGTGGGTCATGTCCGACGATACGCTGCTGGCGCTCGTCAAGCGCAATCCTGTGCGCGTTGAGGAGTTCCGCAGCATCCGCGGCACCGATCAGCTGGGGGAGCGCGATGTGGACGGCGCGCTCATGGCCATCAAGCGCGGCGCGAGCTGCCCGCACGATCGCCTGCCGCTCATGGTGCGCGGGCATCGCCAGATTTCGCCGGAGCTGGAGAGCGTGACGGATCTCATGTACGCGCTCATTCGCCTGGTTGCCGAGCGCTCGGGCGTGGCGACCTCGGTCATTGCCTCGCGCGATGACCTGGCCGACTATATTGAGCATCCCGAGCAGAGCCCCCTGCGCGAAGGCTGGCGCTTTGAACTTGTGGGCTCGCGCCTGGACGATTTGCTCTCGGGCAATATGGGGCTGACGGTCAAAGATGGCAAAATTGAATTGCTATAAGGAAGCCTAGCCGCTTGAGTGGGTAGAATGCCTCCAACGTGTAACTCGATTCGGAGGAATTCGCATGCCTTATTACTATGGATACGGCTTTGGCATTGACCCGCTGTACCTGCTGGTTGTTCTTGTCTGTACGGTGCTTGGCCTTGCCGCGCAGAGCTATATCAACTCGACGTACAGGACGTGGTCTAAGGTGCGCTCGGACGGCGATACGGGTGCCACGGTCGCTCGCCGCATGCTCGACGCCAACGGTTGTAGTGCCGTGGGCATCAAGGGCGTTGCCGGCGAGCTCACCGATCATTACAACCCGCAGGACAACAACCTGTATCTGTCGGATGCCAACCGTTCGGGCGGGTCGGTCGCAAGCGTTGCCGTCGCCTGCCACGAGGCGGGCCATGCCGCCCAGCGTCAAAGTGGTTATGCCATGATGAAGGTACGTACCGCTTTGGTCCCCGTCGTCAACTTTACCCAAAACACCTGGACGATCGTGCTGCTCATGGGCCTGTTCATGAACATCGCGGGGCTCACGACCCTCGCGCTGGTCTTCTTCTCGTTTAGCGTGTTGTTCCAGCTGGTTACGCTGCCGGTCGAGATCGATGCCAGTCGCCGCGCCGTGGCGTATATCGAGCAGTCGGGCATGAGTTCCAAGCAGGTCAACGGCGCCAAGAAGGTGCTGACGGCAGCCGCGCTTACCTATGTGGCCGCAGCGCTCACTTCGATTATTCAACTGCTCTACCTGATGGCTCGCTACAACAGAAACTCCAACCGATAACAAATAGGACAGGCAGGCGCCGCGGGGATTCGTGTCCACGCGGCGCTGTACTATGTGTTGGACTTAAATATGCACGGGGCCGGAGCCTCTGTGCGCGATAACGAAAGGAGGCTGCGTGGCAGGCTGGAATCTGACCGGCAATGCCGTTTCTGCCGAGTTTGACGGATCGGACGAGCAGGAGCGCAAAGAGCTCAGCGTGAGCCAAGCGGTGGAGATCGCCGCCGGTGCGCTCGATGCCATTCCGCAGCTGAGCGTTTTGGGTGAGGTCACGGGTTTTCGTGGTCCCAATGCCCGAAGCGGCCACTGCTACTTCCAAATCAAGGACGACTCGGCGGCCGTCGACTGCATCATCTGGAAAGGAGCCTACCTTAAGCGTACCTTCGATCTGCGCGACGGCATGCAGGTGAGCTTTAAGGGCAGCTTCAATCTCTACAAGCCTACGGGTCGCATGAGCTTCGTCGCCCGCTCGTTTTCGCTGGCGGGGGAGGGTCTGCTGCGTCAACAAGTGGCGCAACTGGCCGAAAAGCTGCGTCGCGAGGGCCTGATGGACGAAGCGCGCAAGCGCCGCATTCCGGTGTTTTGCTCGCGTGTGGCGGTCGTCACCTCCCTTTCGGGTGCCGTGATCGACGACGTTAAGCGCACATTGCGCCGTCGCAACCCGCTCGTCGAGCTTGCCTGCGTGGGCGCAAAGGTCCAGGGCGAGGGTGCGCCGGCAGAGCTTATTGAAGGCTTGCACCGCGCTGCTGCCATTACGCCGGCGCCCGATTGCATTTTGCTCGTGCGTGGCGGCGGTTCCTTCGAGGACCTCATGACCTTTAACGACGAGGAGCTTGCCCGTGCGGTGGCAGCTTGTCCCGTGCCTGTGGTGACGGGCATTGGGCATGAGCCCGATACCTCGATCTGCGACATGGTGAGCGACCGTCGCGCCTCAACGCCAACGGCAGCGGCAGAATCGGTGGCACCGGCTATGACGGAGTTGGCCGACGTGCTCGAGACGCGCCATCAGCGTCTTGGCGCCGCGATGGCATCGATGATTGGGTCGAATCAGGTTGATTTGGAGATGCTCGATCAGCGCGGTCGCCGCGCCTGGGATACCTATACGGCCCGTCTGGGCGATGCGCTCGATGCCGCCGCATGCCGCCCGTGCCTCAACGACCCCACATTTATGGTCGAGCGTCGCGAATCGGAGCTTGCACTGACTGCCGATCGCCTGTCGGGCGCCATAGCTCGCTCGGTCGGGACATTCCGCTCCAACTTTGAGCGCCTGCCCGAGCGTCTGGTTGCAAGCACCTCGGGGCTCGATGGCAAGCGCCATGCGCTCACGCTTGCGAGTTCCCGTCTGGAGCATCAGGGGCGCACGATGCTCAGCAAACCCGCGTCCGACCTGGGCCGTGCGGCAGCCTCACTCGATGCCCTGTCGCCGCTCAAGGTGCTTGCCCGTGGCTATTCCATCGCGTACAGCGATGATGGGGTGGCTACGAGCGCCAAGACCTTTAAGCCCGGCGACGCCATACGCGTGCGCATGGCAGACGGCAACGTGGCGGCAACGGTCGATACGGTCGAGTAGGCCGCGTTTCACAGCGATAAACCTTTAGGAAAGGAAACAGATATGGCAGAGAAGACCCCGGTCGAGCAGCTTACGTACAAGCAGGCCTCGCAGGAGTTGGAACTCATCATCCGCAGCTTGGAGTCGGGCGATATGGAGCTCGAGGAGTCGCTCGAGAGCTACACGCGCGGCGTCGAGCTCCTCAAGAGCCTACGCACCCGCTTGTCCGATGCCGAGCAGAAGGTCTCGGTGCTCCTGAAGGACGTCGACGGCAACGACGTGCTCGCCGACGGCGAGGCCGCCAACACGGACGACAACCTCTCGTTCTAACCATCCCGACCAAATATAATTACCTTGGTCTGTGAGAAAGGAACCAGCCATGTGTGATTGCATCTTCTGCAAAATTGCCAACCACGAGATCCCCTCGACCGTTGTCTATGAGGACGACCAGGTCATCGCCTTCGACGACCTCAACCCCCAGGCACCGGTCCACACGCTCGTGATCCCCAAGAAGCACTACAGCGACATCGCCGACAACGTGCCTGCCGAGACCATGGGCGCCATGGCCCACGCCATCCAGGAGGTCGCTAAGGCCAAGGGCCTGGAGGACGGTTTCCGCGTCATCTCCAACAAGGGCGTCAATGCCGGCCAGACCGTCATGCACTTCCACATGCACGTTCTCGGTGGCAAGAACCTGGGCGAGAACCTCATCTGAGGGCGCGTAGGCCGTCGACTTGGCTGCCTTTGGAGTAATCTATGCAGCTTTCTCAACTCGAATACCTTCAAGCGGTAGCGAACTATGGCGGCGTGCGCAAAGCAGCTCGCGCTGTTCACGTGAGTCCGCAGGCCGTTTCGTCGGCAATAAAAAAGTTGGAATCTGAGTATCAGATTGTTTTGCTCGACCGATCGGCGGGGGAGGCTGTTTTGTCTCCGGCGGGCAGAGAATTTGCGCGTCGTGCACGCGTGATTCTGGCACAAGTCGACGATCTCAAAAAGTACGCTCAATCAAGGGACGACGGCGTCTCGCCCGATGGCCACTTTCGTCTTTACGCCCCCTGCCTTGAACTGCACCCCAAAACTTGGACGGCTTAAATAAGAACTACGCCGCAAGGGAC
>CATZMG010000062.1 GCA_958421655.1 uncultured Collinsella sp. | reverse complement strand
CTGGTGATCTCCGCCTTGAGAGGGCGGCGTCCTAAACCGCTAGACGAACGGGCCACATGACATCTGCACTGCCGTGCTGCGAGGAAATATATTACGGGACAAAAAACGTCAGCGCAAGAAGAAATTCCAAATTGCCGAAAAATTGTCGTCAGGTTATGGAACACGCAGGTAAACTGGGTAGCTAATTCAAGTTGAGATGGACCAAAAGAGCTTCGCGATCGTTGGGAATGTTGTCTTCGATCACGGCGTCGAGGGCGGAGTTGAGAAGCTGACCCAGTTCCGGCCCGGGCTTGACTCCGGCACGGATCAGGTCGCCGCCGTTGATGGCGAGCATCTTGAGCGTATAGGGCTCCCCTGCCTTCAGCAGCTCGTGCGCCATCGCGCGCATCTCCTCAATTGTCTCAACGTAATAGAAGCACGACGGGGCCTTGCCGAGCGTGTCGGCACGCTTAAGGTCCATGAGCTCGTCCATCAGACGCGGCGTATCGACACCCTCGCCCGAAAGCGCACGCATCATATTGAGCAGGCAGGATCGCTCGGGGCGCAGCGGCTTATCGTGGTATTTGATCAGCAGGCACACATCGCGCACCAAATCGTGCGAGAGTGCCAGGCGATCCATGATGACACGCGCCTTCTTGGCGCCGAGCTCGGGATGACCGTAAAAGTGGCCGCTGCCGGCGTGATCGACCGTAAAGCAATCAGGCTTGGAGGCGTCGTGCAAAAAAGCCGCCCACATAAGGCTCGGTGAGGGCGCGACGACTTCGCACAGCGCCAGCTCCCCTGCCACCGTCAGCACGCGGGCGATATGCTCGTAGACGTTAAACGCATGATAGACACTGCGCTGATCAAACCCGCGACCCGCTGCCAACTCGGGCACGGCGGCGCAGATAAGCTCGGGGTAGCGCAGCATGGCGTCTCCCCCGTGGCCGGTCGAAAGAATGCCCTCGAGCTCAATACCCACACGCTCGCGCGCCACGGCATCGAGCAGCGGCGCGCACTCGGCAAGCGCACGCTTAGTCTCGGGCTCAATCATAAAGTCCAGACGGCAGGCAAAGCGCACCGCACGCAGCATGCGCAGGGCGTCCTCGTTAAAGCGACGCTTGGGATCACCGACAGCGCGAATCAGCTTGCGCTCCAAGTCACCCTGGCCGTCGTAGCGGTCGACAAGCCCGCGCTCGGGATGCCAGGCCATGGCGTTGACGGTAAAGTCGCGGCGGGCCAGATCGTCCTCGAGCGAGGCGGCACGCTCGACACTCTGAGGATGGCGCCCATCGGTGTAAAAGCCATCCAGGCGGTACGTGGTGACCTCGATACGCTCGCCATCGGAAATAGCCGTGATTCCGCCAAATTTAATGCCCGACTCCACGACCGCGATATCAGCGGCCTCGAGCGCCGCTTTGGACTCCTGCCACAGGCCGCTACAGCACATATCAACATCGTGGCTGGGGCGCCCCATCAGGGCGTCGCGCACCCAACCGCCCACGTACCAAGCCTCAAGACCAGCCGCCTCAAGCGCGCGCAGGACGCGCAGGGAGGCATCAGACGGTTGCGTACCGTTGAGAGAAACATTGCACATGCCTATGGCCTCCTGCACTTGTGAGCGTTAATCGATGGTTCTCAAGAAGTCTAGCAAGAAACGAGAAAGCGCGCACACGCAATCGCGTCGTCGATTCGATAAAACGAGACAGCAAACGCCACATACGATCAGCGCACAAAAAAACACCCGCCTCGGAGATCCAAAGCGGGTGTTCGGCAACGATGTATCGATGCTGCTAGCAGACCTGGCGAACCTCGATGTGCTTCTTATATTCGTCCACCTTGGCAAAATCACCCAAACCAGGGCACTCGACCACGTTGGCGCCAGTGGCCATCGAAAGGCGCAGGGCGTCCTCGACGCGCTCGGGGGCGTCGTGCCACACGGACAGGAAGGCAGCGAGCGAGGAATCGCCGGCACACACCGTCGACAGCAGCTTGACGTCGAAGGTGCGGTTAGCAAACCAGATGTGCTTGCCGTTGGAGAAGTACGCACCGGCGCCGCCGAGGGTCAGCAGCACGTTCTTGGCGCCCTTGGCATGAAGCTCAGCCATAGCGCCCTTGACGGACTCATCGTCGCCACCGCTCACCTTAATGCCAAAGATATCGAGCAACTCGTCGTCATTGGGCTTGATCAGCAGCGGCTCCATGGCAATGAGATCTGCCAGCTGATGGCTCGAGATGTCGAGGACGAACTCGGCCCCCTTGGCCTTGACGCGGCGCAGGACCTCGGCCAAGAAGCCCTCGGAAGTGTTGGGAGGCAGCGAGCCGCTGATGACCAGGCAGGTCATGTCATCGAGCGAATCGATGAGCTCAAACATCTCCTGCTCGTTGGCCTCGTTGATGGCGGCACCGGCGTTGACCATGTTGTACTCGGTGTCGGGTCCGGCATTGAGGAACACGTTGACGCGCGTGATGCCGTCGGTCCAAACGGGCTTGACGGGCACGCCCAGGGCCTCGGCGCCCTTAACGATAAACTCGCCCGAGAAGCCGGCGAAAAAGCCCAGGATCGTGGTGTCAACACCGTAGTGATCGAGGGTGAACGAGACGTTGAGACCCTTGCCGTTGGGCGTGTAGACGGCGTTACGGGTACGCGTGACGGTGTTGGCAGCAAGGCCGTCGCAGGCGATGTTGTAGTCAATGGCGGGATTTGCAGTGAGCGTGTAAATCATGAATGTTCCTTTCACGAAGTAACGTGTTAATGAAAGTATATTCCACCCAACGGTAAAAGGCTAGGACAACTCGGTGAACGGTGTGGAAGCGATGAAGTACGGCAGAGCATCTCTCCCAATAACGGAACAAAAAAGGCGCCCCAGCCGAAACCGGGGCGCCGCATGCGCACGAATATGTCGCGTTTCGATTACTGACGATCGAGCTTGCGGACAGCAACGCGCTTGCTGTACTCGTCGACGTGACCGAAGTCGCCGATGCCGACGGACTCGGCAACGTTGGCGCCGGTGGCCATAGCGAGCTTCATGGCCTCCTCGACGTTGTCGCGATCCCTGTACCACTTGTGCAGGAACGCAGCGAGGGTGCAGTCGCCGGCGCAGACAGAAGAAACCAGCTTGATGTTGAACTCACGCTTGGCGTACCAAATATCCTCGCCGTTGGAGAAGTAAGCGTCGCCGCGGCTACCACGGGTGAGCAGCACGTTCTGAACGCCAGCGTCGTGAGCCATCTTCATGGCAACGCGGACCTCGTCGTCGGTGTCGACCGGCACGCCGAAGATGGCCTTCATCTCGTGATGGTTCGGCTTGATGAGCAGCGGCTTCTTGTGAGCGAGCTCCTTGAGCTTGTCGGAGGACAGGTCCAGGACGACGTCGGCGCCACGAGCCTGAGCGTGCTCCATGACCTGAGCCAGGAAGTCGGGCGTAGCTTTGGGAGGCACGGAGCCGGAAACGATCAGGCACTCGAGATCGCCCGCGGTGTCCAGGATGTTGTAGAGCTCCTCCTGGTGCTGCGGCGTAATAGGAGCGCCGGGGTTCAGGATGCCGTACTCGTGCTGGCCATCGTTGACGTAGGTGTTGATGCGCGTGATACCGTCGGTCCAGACCGGGCGGCACAGGCAGCCCAGGTTCATGACCTCCTCGACGATAAACTTGCCCGTGAAGCCAGCGAAGAAGCCGAGTGCGACGGTGTCAACGCCCATCTTCTTAAAGGCGAAGGACACGTCGAGGCCCTTGCCGTTAGCCGTGTAGCTGGCCGAGCCGGTGCGGACGTTCTCGTCGGGCTCGAGCGGAGAGCTCGAAACCGTCATGTCGACAGCCGGGTTAGCGGTTAGCGTGTAGAACATTTACAGTACCCCCTGTATATGTGAGGGCCGCGTGGCCGGCCCATTCCAACCACGCGGTTACCTCTGATACCAAATTAGCGAGCTGCGGACTCGAGCAGTGCCTTGACCTCGGCGGCGGTGTTGCAGGCGAGCGCCTTCTCGGCGAGCTCGTCGCACTCGGCCTTGGTCCACTGGCTGATGGTCTTGCGGGCGCGCAGGATCGACGGAGCGCTCATCGAGAACTCCTCCAGGCCCCAGCTGATCAGCAGCGGCTCGAGCAGCGGATCGGCAGCGGCCTCGCCGCACATACCGACCATGATACCGGCCTTAACGCCGCTCTCGATGATGTTCTTGAGCGAGCGGAGCACGGCGGGATAGTACACCTGGTACAGGTTGGAGATGGTGTCGTTACCACGGTCGGCGCACATGGTGTAGCCGATCAGGTCGTTGGTGCCGATGGAGAAGAAGTCGGCAACCTCGGCAAGACGGTCTGCGAGCAGCGAAGCGGCGGGCGTCTCGACCATGATGCCGACCTCGATGTTCTCGTTGAACTTGCGACCCTCTTCGGTCAGCTCGGCCTTGCACTGCTCGACGAGCTCCTTGACAGCCAAGACCTCCTCGACGCAGGTGACGAGCGGGATCATGATCTTGACGTCACCGAAGGCGCTAGCGCGCAGCAGAGCGCGGAGCTGGACCTTGTACTGGTCGGGATTGGCCAGGCAGTAACGCACGGCGCGGAAGCCCATGAAGGGGTTATCTTCCTTGACCATGTGCAGATACGGAATCTCCTTGTCGCCGCCAACATCGAGCGTGCGGATGATGACCGGAGCACCCTTGAGCGCGCTGGCGACCTTACGGTAGGCGTTGAACTGCTCCTCCTCGGAAGGAAGCTCAGCAGAGTCCATGAACAGGAACTCGGAGCGGAACAGACCGATGGCCTCGGCGTCGTGATCGAGCGCGTTGGGCACGTCATCGGGGTTACCGATGTTGCAGGCGATGATCTTCTTGATGCCATCGGCAGTCACGGACGGCTTGCCGCGGAAGGCCTCGAGGGCTGCCTTCTCGGCAGCGAAGGCCTCGGCCTTGGCGGTGTAGGCGGCGAGCGTCTCCTCGTCGGGATCGGCCTCAACGATACCCTTGCCACCGTCGACGACAACGGTCATACCGTTGCGCAGCGCGGTGCAGCTATTGGAAACCGAAAGGACAGCCGGGATCTCGAGGGCGCGCGCAATAATCGCGGAGTGCGACGTGCGGCCACCGGTCTCGGTGACGATACCGGCAACGTGGGCCTTATCGATCGTGGCGGTCATGGACGGCGTGAGGTCGTGAACGACAACGACAGTATTCTCGGGCAGGACGGAAAGGTCGACGACCTCCTTGCCCAGCAGCTCGGCCAGAATACCGGTGCGGATGTCGGCGATGTCGGCCGCGCGCAGACGAAACATCTCGTCGTCCATGGACAGGAACATGTTCTCGAACATGGTCGAGGTGTCCATGAGCGCCTGCTCGGCGCAGGTACCGCCGTCAATGGCGGCGTTGATGGCGTCGGTCATGCCCGGGTCCTGAGCCAGGACAATGTGTCCGCTCATGATCTCGGCCTCGGCCTCGCCCACCGTCTCCTTCATGTGGTCGGCCTGAGCCTGGGTCTTCTCGCAGAAGACCGAAAGAGCGGACTGATAGCGCTCCTTCTCTGCTGCCGAATCGGCAACCTCGTGCGGCTCAAACGTCAAGTCGGGATCGACGGCGACCATGACGGTGCCGATACCGATGCCCTCGGAAGCGTTGACTCCCTGATACATTCCCATTCCTCTCTCCGTGTCATGTGATAAAGCGTTTTGCCATATCCATGACAAAAGAGCGCAGCTACCTTACAACAGGTCACTGCGCCCCCAAATATGAACTTAGTTGTTCAACATGCGACCCGTTTGAGTTCTACTCGCCAAGACCGCTCTTGATGAGCTCAATGGCAGCAGCCAGAGCCTCGGCCTCGTCGGCGCCGTCGCACTTGACCTCGACCTCGGTACCGCAGGGGATACCAGCAGCCATGAGGGCCATCGGGGACTTGCCGTTGACCTCCTTCTCGGGGGTGACGACCGTCACGTCACAGGCGTACTTGCCCATGGTGGAGGCGAACAGACCAGCCGGACGCATGTGCAGACCCTGAGGATTAACGAGGGTAGCCTTCTCAGAAACCATAGTTGACTCCTTTTTTGTGTTTAACCCCTGTCATGCATGTGGCAGGAGTCAGATTCACGACGTTGTTTATATTAACTCACATCAAACGGTTTTTCATTGTGTTTCACACGAATTGTTGGACAGATGTCGTATCCCTGCGCTCGCCCGCCGGGCGGGGCGGTTAAGTTTGCTGCTCTACAGTCCTGCGCAAGACGGAAAGCACATTAAGTGCTTTCCTTTGCGTGCGGAACTCGCGACAAACTTAATCGCCCCGCCCGGCGGGCGAGCTGCGGAAACTCGGTCGGACCAGAGCAATATCGGCGGAACGGAATTCTGGCTGAGGATCTGTTCGCGACAAAGACTCAATGGGCAGTTCCCTCTATGCCCTTCTGCAAGTTGCGGTGAAATAGCGACTGATTTTGCGGTTGAAACGTTTAAACAGTCCCTATTTCACCGCATCTTACAGAAGGGAATGAAAAAAGGCGAGGGCTCCGGGTGGAGTCCTCGCCTTTATTACAGAGGGCGATGTTATTCGCGTGCCGTGGAATTAGACCAGGCGGGCGTTGATTGTCTTGGCGATCTCGGCGGCGTCGGTGGAACCCTTGACGGTGGCACGGAAGTCCTCGTCCATGAGCGCCTCGGCGACCTTGGACAAGATCTTGAGGTGCGTAGTGCCGGCCTGGGCACCGGGGATGAGCAGGGCGATAGCCACGTTGACGGGAGCGCCGTCCATGGTGTCCCAACCGGTCACGCCGGACTCGTCCTTGACGACGATGACGGCAGCCTCGGTAATGGCATCGGACTTGGCATGCGGGATGGCGAAGCCCTCCATCATGCCCGTGGTGCCCTCGGCCTCGCGGGCCAGGAAGGCGTTCATCACGGCGTCGGCGTCGTTGGCGATGCCGGCCTTGACGGCCTGGTTGGAAACGAAGCTCAGAGCCTCGTCACGAGAAGCGAAGTCCTCGGCGACAAAGACATTCTCGACCTTCACGAAGTCGGCAGCCTCGGCCTTGGGGGCCTCGACGGCAGCGGCTTTGGGGGCCTCAACCGGCTTGGCTGCAGGAGCGGCCTTCTGATTCTTCTCGAAGTCGTACTTCTTGAAGGCCACGAACAGGATGCCACCGACCACAGCGCCGATGAGGATCGCGAGGACCCAAAGCGGACCGTTCTCGACAACGGGCAGGACCAAGAAGCCACCGTGAGGCGCCGGATCGTGAACGTTGAACATAATGGTCAGGATCGAAGCGATAGAGGAACCGAGCATCATGATGGGCATGACGGGCCAGATGTTCTTGGTCATGAACGGAATGGCGCCCTCGGTGATGTGGGTGCAACCAAGGATGAGGTTAACGACACCGGCGTCGTGATCCTCCTGGCTGAAGTACTTCTTGCCGACAACGACAGCGAAGGTGGTGATCAGCGGCGGAACGATGCAGGCAGCGGAGACGGCAGCCATGAAGTTGGTGCCGAAGTTGTAGGTATCGGTGCCAACACCGGCGGCCAAAGCCTCGGTGAGCATAGCGGTACCGGTGACGTAAGCAGCCTTGTTGACCGGGCCGCCCATGTCAAAGGCGCACATGCAGCCAATGGCAAGACCCAGGACAACGGCGCCAGAGGCGGACAGGCCCTTGAGGAAGTCCATCATGGCGGTGTTGATGGCAGCCATGGGGCCGGAAATGCCGAGCATGACCAGACCGACGATGGCGGTAGAGAACAGCGGGTACAGGAAGATAGCCTTGAGGCCGTCCAGGTTCTTGGGCAGACCGGCAAAGACCTTCTCGAGCAGCAGGATGACATAACCAGCGAGGAAGCCACCGACGATACCGCCCAGGAAGCCGAAGCCCACGCCAGCGCCACCGGCGTCGATCATGCCGGTCTCGGCGTTAACAGGCAGGCCCTGGATAGCGATCATACCGGCAACGAAACCGGGGACGAGCGCCGGGCGCTTGCCGATGGATTCGGCGATGTAGGCGGAAAGCACCGGAACCATGAGGTTCATGGCGATGCCGCCGATGATCTTGAGCATCGCAGCAAAGCTGTTGTAGTCAGACGCCGTCGAATCGAAGGACGTAATGCCCCACAGGAACGAAACGGCGGTCAGAACACCACCAGCAACGACGAAGACCAGCATGTGGCTGACGCCGTTCATGAGGTGCTTGTAGATGATGTGGCCGATGGACTCCTTCTCCTCGACCTCGTCCTCGACATCGGCAGCAGCCGCAACCGTGTCGTCGCCCTTGGCGGCGAGCGCGCGGTCAATCAGCTTACCGGCGGCCTCAACGGACAGGGCCTTGGAAACACCAACGGAAACCATGGGCTTGCCGGCGAAACGCTCAGCCTGGACATCCTTGTCGGCTGCGACGACGACGGCCTTGGCACCAGCGATCTCACTCTTGGTGAGCTCGTTCTCGACACCGACCTGGCCATGAGTCTCGACCTTAATGGTCAGACCGCGCTCGGCAGCTGCCTTCTCCAGCGCCTCCTTCGCCATGAAGGTGTGCGCAATGCCAGTCGGGCAACCGGTCGCGGCGATGATGTCAAACTTAGCCATGTGTCCCTCCTTCTTGAGTACAGCGCCCGCGGGCGCTCCCCTACACGCGCTTCGATGCGCGTTTTTCCACAACTGAAAGATACCAACCTACCGTCCGCGTGAGAAGAGCTAAGGTGCAAATCTCCGGTGAAAGGTTCTTTCATAGCCGTAAACGGTAAGTGAAAGTTTACCATCAACACTTGAAACGGCAAGGTGTATCTTGTAATTGAAAATGCCCGTATACTATGGCATTGCAAATCAAGCTAGATTTTCATGCCAACCAGGAGCCATCCATGACCGATAGTAGCAAGAGCGCACTTTCCCTCATTAGCACCCATCAGGGATACAGCGAGTCCGAGCAGCGCATTGTCGACTATATATTGGAGCACCAGTCCGAGGCGCCACGCCTCACGGCCGCTCAGCTCTCACGCGCCGCCGCCACGTCCGAGGCGACCGTTTCGCGCTTCTGCCGCAAGCTTGGCTTTGGTAGCTTCCGCAGCTTTCAGTTTTCGTTGGCGAGGGATTTGGAAAGCCAGCGTAACGAGGGCCTGACTGACGAGGTCTCGCTCGACAATATGGAGCAGAGCCTCAAGAACATCCTGGCTGCCAAGGTGAGCGAGCTTAATGCGACCATCGACGGGATCGACCACGATACGCTGGCGGCTGTTGTGCATGCCCTTAAGCATGCAGGGGTTATTGAGTTTGCGGCTGTGGGCAATACGAACGCGGTCGCGCTCGATGCGACGTTTAAGTTTTCGCAGCTGGGCCTGCGCTGCATGGCGAGCACCATTAGCGAGACATCAATCGGCTTTGCGCTCACGTTACGCCCGGGTGACGTCATCGTGCTTATCTCAAACTCCGGCAAATCGCGCCGACTGAATCGCATGGCAAAAGCGGCTCGCAACTGCGGCGCAACCGTAGTCGTCATCAGCAGCGACAGTAAATCCCCGCTCGCGCGCCTGGCAGACTACACTTTTAACACCGTCAACCACGAAGCGCTGCTGACAACGGGCGACTTTGCGTTCTCTAAGATCAGCGCCACGATGATCATCGAAGTCATCTACAACTTCCTGCTGCCCGAGATTAAAGACGCGCGTGAGCATATCAGCTACTACGAGGAGCTCATCCAGCCGGATAAGGTCGTTGAGTAAAACGCGTAGTGGGACAAAAATTTCAGTCTATTTTGTCCCACCAACCCCACTGATACGACCTAACCTCGAGCTTCTTCGAGCATCTGCTTTGCGTGGGCCAAGCTTGCCTCGGACTGATCGCCGCTCAACATGCGGGCGATCTCGGCGGTACGCGCTTCGCCGGTTACCTCGTCCAAATGCGTCTGGGGAACATCGCCTGGTTCCTTGCTGACAACATAATGCTTGTCGGCCATGACGGCGACCTGCGCCAAGTGGGTTACGACAATCACCTGATGCGTAGAGGCGAGATCTGCCAGCACGCCCGCGAGTGCACGCGCCGTGGAGCCACCGACACCAGCATCGACCTCGTCAAACACCAGCGTATCGACACCGTCCGCGTTACCGAGGACAACCTTACTTGCCAGCATGACGCGGCTGAGCTCGCCGCCCGACGCAATGCGGCGCAGGGGACGTGGCGTCAAGCCGGCACCGCTGCGGTATAGCAGCTCGTAGCTCGAAGGACCAACGGGCGTCCACTCAGCACGGGGAAGATCGCGCGACTCCCAGACGAGCTCGGCACTACCCATCTCCAAGCGCGCCATCTGGCGGCCAACCTCGTGGCAGAAGCGCGGGGCCGCCGTATTGCGAGCGCGCTTAAGTGCCTTGGCAGCGGCAAACAACTCGCGCTCGGCGCTCCCGAGTGCCTCACGCGCCTTTTTGATCTGTTCATCGCCATCATCGACCAGGGACAGCAGCTCTTGCGAGCGATCGCGCATGGCAAAAACATCGTCCATGGTGGGGCCCCACTGACGCAACAGGCCCTTGAGATCGGAATACCGCTCACGCATGCGAGCGAGCTCGCGCGGGTCGAAGGCGATGCCATCGCGATAGGCACGAAGCTCGTTCGCGCAATCCTCAAGGGAGATACAGGCATCCGAAAGTGCATCGGCAATGTCGCCGAGTTTGCGATCGACGGTAGCCATTCGGGAAAGCTCTGCCACGGCGCTGTTCACGGCATCGAGCGCTCCCCCTTCGGCGGCAAGCGATGCATGGGCATCGTTAGCCGTGGCAACCAGTACCTCGGCATGTTCGGAGCGCGGCAGCAGCTTCTCGAGTTCCTCATACTCACCCGGCTTGGGGTCGACCTCGCCGATGCGCTCGAGGGCAAAGCGCGCCTCCTCGACGCGGCTCCCCTGCGCACGCGAGGCCTCTTCGACACGTCGAACCTCCTTGGCGGCAGCGCGCGAGGCTTTAAAGCAGGCGCGGTACGCATCCAGCGCCTCGAGTGCCGGGCGCCCTGCCCATGCATCGACCATCGCAACGTGATGCGCCGGATCGAGCAAGCGCTGGTGCTCGTGCTGGCCGCACAGATCCATCATCACACCGACGCGCTCCGAAAGCTCGCGCACGCTGGCAATGCGGCCGTCAATTTTTACGCGGCTGCGGCCCTCGGCAGAAAGGCTGCGCTGTACGGTGAACCCCTCCGTGTCGTGCGGCCCGTCGAAGAGTCGCGCCTCGACGCTCGCCAGTGCCTCGCCCTCGCGCACCGTCGACGAATCCGCACGCTCGCCCAAAATAAGCTTGAGGGCCGAGAGCAGCGCGGTCTTGCCGGCGCCAGTCTCGCCAGTCAGGACAGTCAGGCCGGCACTCGGCACCAGCGTCGCATCGCGAATGAGTGCAATGTTATAAACCTGCAGCTCATCGATCATGACGCACTCCGTAGAACACACGGCTCACCGAGTTATAGAAGCTCTCGGGGCCGTAATCCAGCAGCAGCACATCACCGGGACCGCGACGCACGGCCACGCTCTCAACGGTACCATCGCAGGTAATAAACTGTCCATCGATAGCGATCGCCGGAACACTCGGACGGTCATCAGACATAAAGATCTCGACGACATCACTCGGCGAAGTCAAAAAGGCACGAGCCTGAATGGTGTGCGGCGCAATGGGTACGCAGACCATGCCCGTATAGTCAGGGCTCACGATGGGGCCACCGGCGCTGAGCGCGTAACCCGTAGAACCAGTCGCCGTCGAAACGACGACACCGTCACCGCGTAGGCGGTCGATATGGTGACCGGACACCGTGATGTCAAACTCGACCATATCGGACAGGGGGCCGCGCGTAAGCGCCATGTCGTTGAGGGCGAAGGTGCGCACGACATCCTTCGTACCGTCTTCGCGCACGGACACGATATCCGCGGCGATGGTGGCGCGACGGCTCACGTGCAGCTCGCCGGACAGGGCGTCACTCACGACCTGCAGAATGTCGCGCTCCTCGGGGCTCGCAGCAGTTAAAAAGCCCAGGTGACCATAGGAAAGACCGAGGATAGGAATCTCGCGATGGTTGAGGATGCGGGCAGCGCGCAGCAACGTACCGTCGCCGCCGAGCGTAATGACCAGATCGGAGCCGTCAATATCAGGCGTGCTTTGAATCTTCGATCGCTGGTCGGCAGCCCATGCGACTTCATAGCCCTGGCGCGTCAGCCAAAGCTCGAGCATCAGGCCGCTCTCGACCGCCTCTTGCTTGTAGTAATTGGGAACCAGAAAGACCTTCATAGCGTTGCAGCTTTCTCGCTCAAAACCGATACCTGGGATTGCAGCTCATCGTCGGCGCGCTCGCCGGGGGCAAACCTCGTGCCGTACAGGAAAAACTCAACGTTTCCCTTGGCACCATGAATGGGCGACACGCAGACATCGACCGGGAACAGGCCCTTGGCAGCAAAGAGTTCAACCGCCGCCACGAGTGTATCGTGGCGCACGGCGGGATCGGTCACAATGCCGCCCTCACCCACCAGCGCAGCCGGAGCCTCAAACTGCGGCTTTACGAGCGTGCAAAACGAACCCGAAGGCTTCAGGCACGACAGCACGGCGTCGATGATATTCGCGATACTCGTAAACGATACATCGCACACGGCCAGATCGATAGCACCGCCGTAGCCGAGCTCGGGCAACTGCGTCACATTCGTGCGCTCGTGGAGCGTCACACGATCGTCTTGGCGCTGCGACC
>CATZMG010000061.1 GCA_958421655.1 uncultured Collinsella sp. | reverse complement strand
GTACTGGGGATATGACGCCGCCTTTGCGTTGGCGGTTGGGTGTTGCTGGTGGTGTAGCGCTCGTTGTGCTGCTTCTTGACCAGCTGACCAAGCTTGCGGTTCGTGCCGTGGGCGACGCTTTGCATGTGACCGTCATCCCCGGTGTCATCGACTTTATGTTTGTCCGAAATATCGGTGCCGCCTTTAGCATGGGCGAGGGGCATGGCATCGCGTTTGCCGTGCTGGCGTTGGCGGTCATTATCGCTATTGCCGTGTACCTCGTTCGTGCGCCCCAACTCGCCCATCTTGAGGTCGTGGGCATGGCGATGGTTGCGGGCGGTGCTATCGGCAACGCTATCGATCGTTTGGCCTTTGGCTTCGTGACCGATTTTATTGCCACCACCTTCATCGACTTCCCCGTCTTCAATGTGGCCGATATCGGCATTACCTTGGGTGTCGCGCTCGCCCTCTTCGGTTACATGTTCTTGAGCCCCGCGGCCCGTGAGGTCGATGCGACCGCCGAGCTTAACGCCCGTGACGAGGCCCGCGCCAAGCGCAAGGCTAAACAACGTGGGGAGCGTGCCCGCAAGATTCGCGAAAGGAATGAGCGCTAATGGCCGACATCCATATCCTTGTTGCCGACGATACCGCTGGTCAGCGTCTTGACGCCTATCTGGGCGCCAATGACGGCTGCCCTACGCGCTCTGCCTGTGCGCATCTGATTGAGGGCGGTGCCGTATGTGTCAATGGCGAGACCTGCCTGTCCAAAAAGTACGCCGTGCGAGCCGGCGACCGTATTTCGGTCGATCTGCCCGAGCCGCACGATCCCACCGATGTGATTCCCGAGGCCATCCCGCTCGACATTCGCTATGAGGACGACTATCTCATTGTGCTCTCCAAGCAGCGCGGCCTGGTGTGCCATCCTGCACATGGTCATGAGAGCGGTACGCTCGCGAATGCCCTGGTCTATCACTGCGGTATCGACCATCTGGGCACCGTGCAGGGCGAGGACCGCCCCGGTATCGTGCATCGTTTGGATCGCGATACTTCGGGTCTCATGCTTGCGGCAAAGGACGATGACACCCAGCGCGCGCTCCAAAATCTTATCCGTACGCGCACGCTCGACCGCCGCTACATTACGCTCGTTCACGGTCATATCGCCATGGATGAGGGCACCATTAACACCGGCATTGCCCGTTCCACGCGTGACCGTGTCAAGATGGCGGTTTCGGACGACCCTTTCGCGCGCCAGGCCATTACGACCTTTAAGGTCCTCGAGCGCTTTGATTCCACGCGTTTTGACGACGGCTATACGCTCGTCGAGTGCCACCTGTTTACGGGCCGCACACATCAGATTCGCGTGCATATGCGCCATATTAACCACGCCTGCGTGGGCGATCCGCTCTACGGCAAATGCGATGCACGCGCCGATCAGGGCCTGACCAGGCAATTCCTTCATTCTTGGCGCGTTGCATTCGACCATCCCGTGACGGGGGAGCGCATTGAGTGCCGCGACGAGCTGCCGTGGGATCTCGCTGCGGTTCTTGACGACCTGGCCCCGCGCTCGCTTGGCCGCACCGCTGCCGGCGACGAAATCGTTCCGCAGCTCGGTCTTCTCGAAGCCTAGCCAGTATTAGGTGGTTTCTTGAACTCGGTCACCCTACGGTAATATATACGTTTGTTTACGTAACGCGTTCTCGGGAGCCTGCATGCTCGCCTTTTTACAAACCAACACACCCATCGTGATCTTCAACCAGATTGTCGTCACGCTGCTCACGGTCTGCTTTCTGTACCAGGTGGTCTTCTTTGTCATCGGCGCTCTCCGTGGCGAGGTCGCGCCTCCCAAGGCCAAAAAACTCCATCGGTACGCCTTCTTTATTGCGGCACATAATGAGGAGGCCGTGATCGCCAACCTCGTTCGCTCCATCAAGGACCAGGACTATCCGTCCGAGCTTATCGAGGTCTTTGTCGTTGCCGACGCCTGCACCGACAACACCGCGCAGCTCGCGCGCGAGGCCGGTGCCATTGTTTACGAGCGCAATGACCTGGCCCGCAAGGGCAAGAGTTGGGTCATGGACTTTGGTTTCGATCGCATTCTCAACGAGTATCCCGATACGTTTGAGGGCTACTTTATCTTCGACGCCGACAACGTTATCTCCCGCGATTACGTCTCCAAGATGAATGATGCCTTTGACCAGGGCTTCCATGTGGTCACGAGCTATCGTAACTCCAAGAACTTCGGCAGCTCGTGGATTTCGTCCGCCAACGCCACCTGGTATCTGCGTGAGGCCCGCTTCCTTAACAACGCGCGTAATATCTGCAAGACGTCCTGCGCTGTCTCGGGTTCGGGTTACCTCATCTCCGCCAGTGTTATCGAGGGCATGCACGGTTGGCAGTTCCATACGCTGACCGAGGACATCCAGTTCACCACGTTCTGCGCCATTCACGGCATCCGCATCGGTTATGCGCCGGCGGAGTTCTTTGACGAGCAGCCGGTGACGTTTAAGGCGTCCTGGAAACAGCGCATGCGTTGGACCAAGGGCTTCTACCAAGTCTTTTTTACCTACGGCAAGCATCTTGTCAAATCGACGTTCCGCTATCATCGCTTTGCTGCCTACGACATGTTTATGACGATCGCACCGGGCATGCTGCTGTCCCTGATCTCCATGCTCGCCAACGCGACCTTCCTCATCGTGGGCGGACTTTCGCATGGCTTCTTGGCCACCGAGGTCGAGATGCAGGCTTGTGCCGCCTCGCTCATTATGACCTTCGCGATGATGTACCAGACCTTCTTTATCCTGGCACTGCTCACGACCATCTTCGAGTACAAGCACATTCATTGCGCGCAAAAGTGGCGTTTGGTGACCAACCTGTTTACCTTCCCGATCTTTATGTTCAGCTATATCCCCATCACGGTGGCTGCTCTGTTCCTGAAGGTCGACTGGGTCCCGACGCAGCATGCTGTCAACGTTACCCTCGACGAGGTCATGCAAGGCGCCAAATAACGATTAGCAATACCACCACAAAGGGGACGCTTTTGTGGTGGTTTTTGCTTTTGCGATGCAACTCGAGGAGGAATCCGATGTTCTATATCCCGTTTTGGATTTGCATCTTTGCCGGCGCGGTGATTGATGCCCGTGAGCGGCGGTTTCCGAATGCGCTTGCTGGAGCGTGTGCGGTGGCGGCATTAGCAGGCGTTTGGCTCGACAAAGGCGTTAACACGGCGCTTGACCACGCCGGTCTTGCGGTCATCGTCTACCTTGCCCTTGTGCTCACTGAGTCGTTTTGGCGTCGTGTTCGTTGCGCTCCCGGCATTGGCATGGGGGACGCCAAGGCGCTCTTCGCGCTTTGCACGCTCGACCCTATGGGCGGCATCGTGGCATTTGCCGTCGCGCTCCTGGTCCTTGCCCTCTCCTGCCTCTTCACAAAATCGCGCTCCCTGCCATTGCTCCCGTTTTTGGTGCCGATTTTTGCCATAATCGAGGTCGTGGGCTGCACATTGCGCATCCTTCTTAAGGAGCATGCCATGGCAACTAATCAAGAAACGGCCGTCATTAAGGCGCGCATGGACCGCATTCCCGCGGCGTTGTCGCCCGAGCTGGTTGAGCGTATCGCCGCCGACCGCGCCTCGGGTGTCGTTAATCCTTATCGATGCGGCGATGACCAGGTCATTCGTCGTATTGATCGCGTTGCCGACAAGGGCACGCTTATGCGTCCGGCGTTTATGCGCGATACCGAAAAGATTCTTCATCTTCCGGCGTACACGCGTTATGCAGGCAAAACGCAGGTCTTTAGCTTCCGTAGCAATGATGATCTGTCACGCCGCGGTCTGCACGTGCAGCTTGTCTCGCGCATTGCACGCGATATCGGCCGCGCCCTGGGGCTCAACTGCGATCTGATCGAGGCGATTGGCCTGGGCCATGACTTGGGACACACGCCTTTTGGCCATGCGGGCGAGCGATTCCTCAACGATATCTACCACGAGCGCACGGGTCGCTACTTTTTCCATAACGTGCAGTCGGTTCGCGTGCTCGATGCGCTGTACGGCCGCAACGTGTCGCTCCAGACGCTCGACGGCGTCTTGTGCCATAACGGCGAATACGAGCAGCGCGTGTTTGAGCTCTCGGACATGGGTTCCTTTGACCAGTTCGATCAGACGGTTGAGGACTGCATTGCCAAGGGCTATAGCGCAATTGAGCACCTACGTCCCATGACGCCCGAGGGCTGCGTGGTGCGCATCTCGGATATCCTTGCCTATGTTGGACGCGATCGCCAAGACGCCATTGCGGCGGGCCTGCTGGCGCCCGACGCCTTTGACGATGACCTGGGCGGAGCATACAACAGCTGGATCCTTACGCATGCCTCCATTGATATCGTCGAGCACAGCTATGGCAAGCCGCGCATCGAGATGAGCGAGGAGCTTTTTGAGGAAATCCGCCGAGCCAAGCGCGAGAACTACGAGAAGATCTATAGCAAGGGCGGCATTGAAGGCGACTCCCAAGCGGAGCTGCGCGAGGCGTTCGAAAAGCTCTACGACCGTTGCCTGCAGGATATAAACGAAGGCGACGAGTCCTCTTACATCTTTAAGCATCATATTTCGCGCATTGAGCAGCAGCTTTCCTACTACGATCGCACCTATACCTGGCAGGACGACAAGGATCAAGCGGTGGTGGATTACATCGCGAGCATGACGGACGGCTATTTCTGCGAGCTGACGAGCAAGCTATTTCCTGGTCTGGAGTTTCCCAATCGTACCTATATTAACGAACGGTAGTTCGTATATATTCGGTATACTGTTAGTGGAAAACGTTTTTGATTGATGCACGGGATGGCTATGGACGACCTTTTTTCTGCCTCGACGCGCGAGCGTTCCTTTAAAAATGCGCCGCTCGCGGTGCGCATGCGCCCCAACTCGCTCGACGAGTACGTGGGCCAGCAAAAGGCCGTCGGTAAGGGCTCGTGGCTGCGTGCCGCGATTGAGCATGACGTACTGTCGAGTGTGATTCTGTATGGGCCGGCCGGTACGGGCAAAACGACGCTGGCCCACATTATCGCTAACCATACCAAGAGCGAGTTTGTCGAGGTCAGCGCCGTCACGGGTACCGTGAAGGACCTGCGTCGCGTAATCGACGAGGCAAAGACGCGCCTGAATACGTATGACCGCCGTACCATCTTGTTCATCGACGAGATTCATCGTTTTTCGAAGTCGCAGCAGGATGCGCTTTTGCATGCGGTTGAAAACCGTACCGTCATTATGATTGGCGCCACGACGGAGAATCCGTACTTCGAGGTCAACTCGGCGTTGCTCTCGCGCGGTCGCGTGGTAGAGCTTGAGCACCTGAAGGACGAGGATATCGCCACGCTGATTGAGCGTGCACTCGAGGCACCGCAGGGTCTGAACGGCAAGTTCTCGGCCGATGAGGATACGGTTAAGACCATTTGCACGCTGGCCGCGGGTGATGCGCGCTCAGCGCTCACGACGCTTGAACTTGCGAGCGAGATTGCCGTTACGCGTCCCGATACTGAGGGAACGCCATTGCCGGCGGCGGGGGAACGCTATCCCATTACCGTGGATGACGTGAAGATTGCCAACCCGCGTCGTGGCTTTTCGTATGACAAAAAAGGCGACATGCACTACGACATTATTAGTGCGTTCATCAAGTCCATGCGAGGCAGCGACCCCGATGCCACGATTTATTGGCTTGCGCGCATGATCGATGCGGGAGAGGATCCCAAGTTTATTGCGCGCCGCATTATGATCCACGCTTCCGAGGATGTTGGCAATGCCGATCCGCAGGCGCTCTTGGTGGCACATGCCGCGTTTAAGTCTGCCGAGGTCATTGGCTACCCCGAATGCCGCATTAACCTAGCTCAGGCTGCGCTCTATGTTTGTCTGGCGCCTAAATCTAACGCGTGCGAGGCCTCGATTGATGCGGCACTGGCCGATATCCACAGCAGTGGTCTTCGCGAGGTGCCCAGCTACCTGCGCGACCGTCATCGCCCGGGCAGCGACGAATACGGTGTGTATAAGTATCCGCATGATTATCCCGAAGGTTGGGTCGATCAGCGCTATTTGCCCGAGGGACTGGAGCGCGGCGCGTTCTGGCAGCCTGCCGGCCGCGGTTGGGAAGAGTGGCGTGTGGAGCAAAGCGAACGCGACCGTAGCGGCAATGCTCCCAAGTAGGTCATTGGCACCTCGCACATTCCCTTTGGGTATCTTTCCCCTTCTTTGGGGTACCATGAAGAGCGTCTGTATTTCGATTCCTTCGGGAGGCTTGTATGAGTCCCATTCAAATCGCCCTGCTGCTGCTCGCCGTTGCCGGCGTGTGGGCCGTCGTTGAGCTTGCACTCACCCTGCGCAAGACCCGCACCGTCGTTGATTCGCTCGACAAGACGGTGAGCGACCTTAACAACACGCTCGCCGAGGCACAGCCCGTGGTGGCAAAGCTCGATGGCGCTGTTGATGAGCTTACTCCCGCGCTGGCGCAGGTTGAGCCGCTCCTCAAATCGAGCAAGACCGCTGTGGACGCCCTGACGTCCAACCTCGTTGAGGTCGAGGCGGTCGTTCGCGACATCTCCGAGGTTACGGGCAGCGTGGCCGAGGCCAGCAATGCCGTATCGAGCGTGACCGACTCTGCCGCCGGCGCCGTGCAGAAGCTTTTCAATAAGGTGAAGGCTCCTGCAGCCGACGCCGATCGCAAGCTCGCCGCCGCCGAAGCCGAGCAACCTACCGAACGCGTTCTGATTGGTGAGGCTGAGGACGAGGCCGCCGATGGTGCGGATGCGGCTCAGAAGCCCGCAGCCAAGCCTGCTCAGTATTACACCTATACGCCCGCCGAGACCTCCGAGGAGTCCTGCGATGAGTAGCGAAGCAACCTGCCCCATTACGCTGAGCGTTGCCGGTGATCCGCGTCTCGCGCGCTTGGTGCGCATGACTGCCGCCAACGTCGGCGCCCTGTGCTCTATGTCCGTCGATCGCATCGAGGATATCCGCATGGCTGCCGAGGAAGCCTTCATCTTTGGATGTACGGCCGTTGATTCCGACGATATCTCGATCAAATTCGATGTCGACGAATCCCATGTGGGCATGACCTTTACCTTTGGCGACCAGGCGACTGTCGATGAGGATGACCAGGCTGCCGTGTATGCCGAGCTCATTTTGGCGAGTGTGTGCGACTCCTACGAAAAGACTACAGCGCCCCTGACGCTTTCCCTCGACCTCAAGGCGGATATCTAATATGACCGAACGTTCCCGGAGCGGCAAGACCGCTTGGGACAAGGAGAAAACCCGCGAGTTGTTTCGTCGCTATAAAGAGACCGGTGATCCGGATGCACGCGAGCAGCTCGTCATGTCCCACATGAACCTGGTAAGGTTTCTTGCCAACAAATTTAAGAACCGCGGCGAGCCGCTCGATGACCTTTTGCAGGTCGGCTATCTGGGCCTGCTTAAAGCGATTGATCGTTTTGATCCTGAGCGCGGGCTCGAGTTCACGACGTTTGCCACGCCCACCATTCTGGGCGAGATTAAGCGCCACTTCCGCGACAAGGGCTGGAGCGTGCGCGTGCCCCGTCGCTTGCAGGAGCTCTCTGCCAAGGTCAACCAGGCTACCGATAAGCTCACCAACGAGCTTCAACGTTCGCCCAAGGTTGAGGAAATCGCCGATTACCTGGGCGTGACCGTCGACGAGGTGCTCGAAGCCATGGAATCGTCCTCGGCCTACACCTCGGTGCCCATCGAGGCCCCCGGTGCGTCCGATTCCGACGATGCGCCTTCCATTCTCGATCGCTACGCCGACGACGACAACGAGCTCGACTTTACCGATGACCGCCTGGTAATCGAGGAAGCCATCCGCGATTTCTCGCCGCGAGAGCGCGAGGTGATCGAGCTGCGCTTTGTGAAGGGCATGACCCAGATCGAGATTGCCAAGAAGCTGGGCATCTCGCAGGTGCAGGTCTCTCGCCTGCTGCGCCGTACCCTTAAGAAGATTCAAGACAAGATCGACCCCGACGGAGTGATGGTTCGTTCATGAGTGAGCACCCCCAACAAACCGACCGCACGCTTCGCGATACCCGTATTCTGACGCTGCGCATTTGGGGCGTCGTCGGCTGCATTGTCATCGCCGCCGTCATCTTTAACCTTATGGGCATCCTGGCACCGGTTATCGAGTTTCTCGCTGTCGGTTCCATCATCGCCTTTGTGATGTCGCCGATCACCAATTGGCTCGAGCACCATGGCGTAAATCGTGGCATCGGTTCGCTTATCGCGCTTATTGTGGTCGTTGCCATGCTCGTCGGCGTCGTTTGCATCTTGTCGCCGATTCTCTTTGGTCAGATCATGGAAGTCCTGAGCCGCCTGCCCGAGCAGCTTCGTGTTGCTGGTGGCGACCTCAACGAGATGATCTCGCATGCCAAGACGCTCAACAACACGCCGCTCAAGGAGTATCTGGACGATAACCTTTCTTCGCTCGTTACGGTGGCGTCCAAGTATGTCTCACAGATTGCCGCCGAGCTCGGTCGCGGTGTATTCCCGCTCATTACCAATACGGCCTCGCAGTTGTTCGTCATCTTCCTGGGCTTGGTGCTTGCCTACTGGTTGGCCTGCGACTATCCCCGTATGCACCACGAGGTCTGCACCATCATCGGTCAGGAAAAGGAGACCTCGTACCGCTTTATGGTTGCGATTCTTTCGCGCTCGGTCGGCGGCTATATGCGTGGCATGGTCGTAACGTCCATCTGCGGTGGCATTCTCGCCTTTATCGGCTTTACGCTCATTGGCCATCCGTATGCGGCACTCATGGCCATCTTTACCGGCATCATGCACTTGGTCCCGGTCGTCGGTCCCTGGGTGAGTGCTGCGATCGCCACGGTGCTCGGCTTTATGTTCAGCCCGATGCTGGCGCTGTGGACCTTGATCGTGACCATGGTGGCACAAAATGTCACCGACAACGTCATTTCGCCTAAGGTCATGCAGAGCTCGGTTCAGGTGCATCCCATCATGAGCCTGACGGCCCTCGTTATCGGTTCGGCGCTTATGGGCCCCATCGGCATGGTCATCGCCATCCCGCTGTGCGCGGCCCTTAAGGGCATTTTCGTCTACTACTTTGAGAACGAGACCGGTCGCCAGCTCGTGGCATACGATGGCGCTGTGTTTAAGGGCACGCCGTATCGCGATGCCGAGGGCAACCCTGTCGCCGCCTATGATGCGCTTGGCGATGATACGTTTATTTACGAGTCCGAGCTCATCGGCAACGAGACTGCGCCTGAGGCCCAGGCAATGCCCAAGCCCGAGCTCGAGAATCCCTGGATTAAGCTGTCGGGTCTTCAGCCCGACGCGACAGGCTTTTTCAAGAACCCCTTCGCCAAGGATGACGATTCCAATACGGACGACGACACCAAAACCGGTATCGACGGCTCCATGGACGATTCGGATTCCAAATAGGCCTGTTAGTTGAGCTACTTCTTTGCCGGTGTCGTATACGAAACCGCTATACCCGCGGCAATTGCCATGAGACAGCTCACGATGAATCCGAACTCATACTTCAAAACGTTTGTTGCGGTCAGGGCGATAATCAACACAGTCGCAATTTGCAGAATTATCATTATTACGAAGAGATTGATTCCTTGTTTGGCCGAAGTCGCTGAGTGAGTTTGGCTTTGTTGATTCAGGTTGTAGCTGACAACAAAGGTGACCAGTTCGCTTGATACGGGGCCGACTACATAGAAAAAGATTGCGTCAATGAAGCCTATGGTGTTGTAAGTTGTCTCGCCGGAAAACACAGCGTATAAAACATATCCAAATCTTGGCTGATTCATGTATGAGTCCGAAAAGACGAAGAGCGTCAATATTGCTATAACTAGAAGTGCATTCAGGACAAAACGTTTGCTTTTCATCGATCGCTCCTTCCGGGTGAGCTTTATATGTAATTCTACAGCAGTCATTTGTATTTCAAAGAATTTGACTGTCCTAAATAACGTGCACTTTCGCTGGAGGGTCGCTGTTTGGCGGCCCTCTTTTTTGCACTGGGGCGGTGGGATGGTAATATCGTTACGTTTGAACTGTTTCGATGTGAAACCGAGGAGATTCCCTCTATGAGTGCTGACTACCCGTCAATGACTACGGCCGAGATTCGCTCTAAGTTCCTCAACTTCTTTGAGGAGCGCGGTCTTAAGCTCTATCCTTCTTCGTCCCTTGTCCCCGACGATCCTTCGCTGCTGCTTGCCAACGCGGGCATGAACCAGTTTAAGGAGTACTACCAGGGCAAGAAGACCATGAAGGAGATCGGCGCGATCTCCTGCCAGAAGTGCGTCCGCACCAATGACATCGATTGCATCGGCGAGGACGGCCGTCACCTGTCGTTCTTCGAGATGCTCGGCGATTTCTCTTTTGGCGGCGTCTCCAAGGAGCAGGCTTGCGCCTGGGCCTTTGAGCTCATCACCAAGGAGTTCAAGCTGCCGCTCGACCGCCTGTACTTCACCGTCTTTACCGAGGACGACGAGACCCACGACGTGTGGCGTTCTCTGGGCGTTGCCGAGGACCACATCTCCCGCTTGGGCGAGGACGACAACTTCTGGGCCGCTGGCCCCACCGGCCCCTGCGGTCCGTGCTCCGAGATCTACTTTGACATGGGCGAGGAGGTCGGCTGCGGCAGCCCCGACTGCAAGCCTGGCTGCGACTGCGACCGCTTCCTTGAGTTCTGGAACCTCGTGTTTACCCAGTACGACCGTCAGGAGGACGGCTCCATGCCGGAGCTGCCGCACCGCAACCTCGATACGGGCATGGGCCTGGAGCGCATGGCCGCCATCATGCAGCACAAGACCGCCAATTACGACGGCGACTTGATGCAGCATCTCATCAAGCTGGGCGAGGAGATCAGCGGCAAGACCTATGACGCCGACGATTACTCCGGTGCCAGCCGCTCCCTGCGCATCATCGCCGACCACTCCCGTGCTGTCGACTTTATGATCTCGGACGGCATCCTTCCCGGTAACGAGGGTCGTGAGTACGTCCTTCGCCGCCTGCTCCGCCGCGCCGTGTTCCACGGTCGCCTGCTGGGCGTCGAGGGTGCCTTCCTGACCAAGTTTATCGACGAGGTCAACGCTCAGATGGGTGAGGCCTATCCCGAATTGCTCAAGAACGTCGCGCTCGTCAAGGGCATCGTCGCCTCCGAGGAGGAGCGCTTCTCCACGACGCTCGACAACGGCCGCGTTTACCTGGACGAGGCCCTGGCCGCGCTTGCCGAGGGCGCTGTGCTTCCGGGCGATGTTGCCTTTAAGCTTCACGACACCTTTGGTTTCCCCATCGACCTGACCGTCGAGATCGCCGGTACCGCTGGGCACGACGTCGACATGGATGGCTTTACCGCTTGCATGGAGGACCAGAAGGCCCGCGCCCGCGCCAACGCCAAGGGCGATGCATGGGGCAGCTTCAACGACGTGTGGGTCGAGCTTTCCGACAAGGTCGCCGCGACCGAGTTCGACGGCTATGACAACGATGTGATCGAGGGCGCCAAGGTCGTCGCCATCGTGCGCAACGGCGAGTCCGTCGATTCCGCTGCCGCCGGCGAGGACGTCGAGGTCGTGCTCGACCGCACCCCGTTCTATGCCGAGATGGGTGGCCAGCAGGGCGACGCCGGCGAGCTTTCCGCCGAGGGCGTTTCGCTGACCGTTTCCGATACCAAGAACCACAACGGCCTGTATGCCCACGTCGCGCACGTTGCCGATGGCACGCTGACTGTCGGTGCCGCTGTGACCGCCGCTCTCGACGCCGAGCGCCGTGGCTTCCTGCGCCGCAACCACACCGCCACGCACCTGCTCGACGCCGCCCTTAAGCAGGTCCTGGGCGAGCACGTGTCCCAGGCCGGCTCGCTGGTGACGCCCGAGCACCTGCGCTTTGACTTCACGCACTTCGAGGCCCTTTCCTCCGAGCAGCTCAAGGCTGTCGAGGACCTGGTCAACCAGCAGATCTTCGCCTCCAAGCCGGTCGTGACCCGTGTCATGGGCATCGATGAGGCTAAGGCTGCCGGCGCTGTCGCTCTGTTTGGAGAGAAGTACGGCGATGTCGTCCGCGTCGTCTCCGTGGGCGCCGAGGACCAGCCGTTCTCTCGCGAGCTCTGCGGTGGCACGCACGCTGCCAACACCGCCGAGATCGGCCTGTTCAAGATTATTTCCGAGTCCTCTACGGGCTCGAATGTCCGCCGTATCGAGGCCGTGACCTCTAAGGGTGCCCTCGACTACATGGCTGACCGCCTGGCGCTCGTCGACGCCGCTGCCGCTGCGCTCAAGTGCCGTGTCGACGAGGTTCCCGCTCGTGTGGAGAACCTGCAGGCCGAGCTGCGCGAGACTTCCAACAAGCTCAAAAAGGCTCTGACCGGTGGCTCCTCCGATGCCATTTCCAGCGCCATCGAGGGTGCTGTCGAGCTCGGTGGCTACAAGCTCGTCGTTGCTGAGCTCCAGGGCCTTGAGGCTGCTGACCTGCGCAACGTATGGGATACCGTGCACCAGAAGGTCGCTGGCCCTGTCGCTTGTGTCGTCGCCAGCGTGACTGAGAAGGGCACTCCGGCCCTGCTCGCTGCCGGCTCCGATGACGCCGTGAAGGCCGGGTTCCACGCCGGCAATGTGATCAAGCAGATCGCGGGTCTGGTCGACGGTCGCGGTGGTGGCCGTCCCAACATGGCCCAGGCCGGTGGCAAGAATGCTGCCGGCATCGCCGATGCCCTCGCGGCCGCCAAGACCGCGCTCGGCGCCTAAGAATCTAAGAATTCACTGTGGTCGCGCTTGCGCTGGACATAGGGGAGACCAGGATTGGCATCGCCGTCTCGAGCCGTGATGGCAAGATGGCGATGCCCGTCAAGGTGCTCCCGGCCGCCGAGGTCACCGGTATGGCCAAGACGTTCCGCTACCTGGTCGAGGACTATGAGCCCGACATCCTGGTAAGCGGACGTCCCCTGACCATGGCCGGTGAGCCCGGCCCCCAGGCCGAGCGCGTTGCCGCCGTGGCGCAAAAGATTGCCGACGAGCTCGAACTTCCGCTGGAGTTTGAGGACGAACGTCTGTCTTCGCAAGAGGCCAAGCGTATCCTGCGCGAGCAGGGCCTCAACGAAAAGCAGATGAGGGGCAAGATCGACATGATTGCCGCCAGCCTGTTTTTGCAGACGTGGCTCGATCGTAAAAACGAGGAGGTTTCGTATGCCTAGCGCTTCCGATCCGCGCCAGCAGAATCGTACACGGCAGCCGGCGTCGCGCCCTGCCCAGCCTGGCCAGCGTCCGGCACAGCCGACGCAGCGCGCAGCTCAGCCTGCCGCGCGCTCGGTGCAGTCCTTCTCTCATTCGGCCCAACCTGTTCAACGGACGGGTCTGCAGCCTTCTGCTCGTTCGGTTCAGCATTCGGCTTCTCACGCGGCTCAGCAGCCCACTGCTCGTACGGCCCAGCCTGCAGGCGGTACCCGCTTTAAGCAGCAGGCACCTACCCAGCGAACGCAGGCCCCCCAATCGCATTCGCAT
>CATZMG010000060.1 GCA_958421655.1 uncultured Collinsella sp. | reverse complement strand
ATGGGCGAGGGCGACAAGATCATCGCCATCGACTCCCACATCGACACCGTCGGCATCGGCAACATCGAGAACTGGGATGCCGATCCCTACGAGGGCTACGAGACCGACGAGATCATCTACGGCCGCGGCGGCTCCGACCAGGAGGGTGGCATGGCTTCCGCTACCTACGCTGCCAAGATGATGAAGGACATGGGCCTCATCCCCGAGGGCTACAAGATCATGGTCGTCGGCACCGTCCAGGAAGAGGACTGCGACGGCATGTGCTGGCAGTACATCTACAACAAGGACGGCATTAAGCCCGAGTTCGTCATTTCCACCGAGCCCACCGACGGCGGCATCTATCGCGGTCACCGCGGCCGCATGGAGATCCGTGTCGACGTTCACGGCACCTCCTGCCACGGCTCCGCTCCCGACCGCGGCGACAACGCCATCTACAAGATGGCCGACATCATCGCCGACGTCCGCGCCCTCAACAACAACGGCTGCGACGAGTCGACCGACATCAAGGGTCTCGTCAAGATGCTCGACCCCAAGTACAACCCCGAGCACTTCGAGGATGCCCGCTTCCTGGGCCGCGGCACCTGCACCGTCAGCCAGATCTTCTACACCAGCCCCAGCCGTTGCGCTGTCGCTGACTCCTGCGCCATCTCCATCGACCGTCGTATGACCGCCGGTGAGACCTGGGAGTCCTGCCTGGACGAGATCCGCAACCTGCCGGCCGCCAAGAAGTACGGCGACGACGTGAAGGTCTCCATGTACATGTACGACCGTCCGTCCTGGACCGGCGAGGTCTACGAGACCGAGGCTTACTTCCCCACGTGGATCAACAAGGAGACCGCTCCGCACGTCAAGGCCCTCGTCGACGCCCACAAGGCCATGTTCGGTGACGAGCGCATCGGCTGCGAGCCCAGCATGGACAAGCGCACCGGTCGCCCGCTGTGCGACAAGTGGACCTTCTCCACGAACTGCGTTTCCATCCAGGGCCGCTACGGCATCCCCTGCGTGGGCTTTGGCCCGGGTGCCGAGTCTCAGGCTCATGCTCCCAACGAGGTCACCTACAAGGACGACCTGGTCACCGCCGCCGCTATGTATGTGGCTGCCCTGAACCTCTACGATCCGAGCCAGGCCGATGGCGACGCCACCGTGTTCCGCGCCGGTCTGACCAACAACAAGATCGACTAGTCCCATTCCTCGATTTTGTTGAGCCGGGGACAGTTTATGCCCCCGGCGCCTCCTGTTGACTTGGGGCCCGCGGTCGTTATCTCCCATGCTTCCTCAACGGTGGCGGGTCCTCGTCATGGTGCTCTGCATGTTCTAGCCACACGCGCATGCCGGAGCACATCTACTCACTGCGATCGTTTCATCTTTAGAAAGGACATTTCCATGGACGCTAAGTTTACCGAGCTCGTCGAGCAGCTGAACGGCCTCGATTTTAAGGGTATGTACGGCAGCGACTTCCTGCACACCTGGGACAAGACCACCGATGAGCTCAAGGCTCTCTACATCGTTGCCGACGCCCTGCGCGAGCTGCGCGAGAACAACGTCTCGTCCAAGATCTTCGACTCGGGTCTGGCCGTCTCCCTGTTCCGCGACAACTCCACCCGTACGCGTTTCTCCTTCTCTAAGGCCGCCAACCTGCTCGGCCTTGAGCTGCAGGACCTGGACGAGAAGAAGTCCCAGATCGCTCACGGCGAGACCGTCCGCGAGACCGCTACCATGATCTCCTTCATGGCCGACGTCATCGGCATCCGCGACGACATGTACATCGGCAAGGGCGACGCCTACATGGCCGAGGTCTCCGAGTCCGTGCAGCAGGCTTACGAGGACGGCGTTCTGGATCACCGTCCCACGCTCATCTCCCTGCAGTCCGATTCCGACCACCCCACGCAGTCCTCTGCCGACATGCTCTACCTCATCAACGAGTTTGGTGGCCTCGAGAACCTCAAGGGCAAGAAGGTTGCCGTCACCTGGGCCTATTCGCCCTCTTACGGCAAGCCGCTGTCCTGCCCGCAGTCGCTGATCAGCCTGCTGCCCCGCTTTGGCATGGACGTCACCCTGGCTCACCCCGAGGGCTACGACCTCATGCCCGAGGTCGTCGAGCGCGCCAAGGGCTATGCCGCCGAGTCCGGCACCACCTTTAAGCAGGTCAACACCATGGCCGAGGCCTTCGAGGGCGCCGACATCGTGATCCCCAAGAGCTGGGCTCCGTTTGCCGCCATGGAGAAGCGTACCAATCTGTACGCCGAGGGCGACGACGCCGGCATCGCTGCGCTCGAGAAGGAGCTGCTCGCCCAGAACGCCACCCACCAGGACTGGTGCTCCACGACCGAGCTCATGGAGAAGACTGCCAACGGCCAGGACACCATCTTTATGCACCCGCTGCCCGCCGACATCTCCGGTGTCTCCTGCGAGCACGGCGAGGTTAACGCCGACGTCTTCGACATGCACCGCGTGGGCATGTACAAGGAGGCCAGCTACAAGCCGTACGCCATCGCTGCCATGATGTTCCTGCAGAAGGTTGCCGATCCCGCCGCTACCCTCAAGGCCCTCGACGAGCGCAACACCGCCCGTTGGCTCCAGGCCTAAAGCCGGGCTGAGGTAAGCTATGTAAAGGGGGCGCTCTGCCAACCGGCGGGGTGCCCCCTTTTTGCATCGCGGGCGTGCGGGATAAGCGCTTTCGATGTGGATGCCCGCGGCGCGAGTTGTGGGTACGATGGTTTCAGGGGAGGTATCACCATGAAACTTGGATGCGTCATTATGGCTTCGGGCGAGGGCAAGCGGTTTGGCTCTAACAAGATGCTTGCCGATATCTATGGCGAGCCGCTGATTGCCCGGACCATCGATTCGGTTCCCCGGGGCTTTGACGTCGTGGTTTCGACGCGTTGGCCCGAGGTCGCCCAGATTTGCGAGGACAAGCATTGCCCGTGCGTGCTGCACGATGGCGAGCTGCGCAGCGAAAGCGTCCGTGCGGGCCTTTCATGGGGAGTCGAACGCAACTGGAAAGGTTGCCTCTTTTTGCCGGGCGACCAGCCGCTCGTGAGTTCGGATTCTTTTGAGGCCATGGTTCGCACGTTTGATGAGCGTGGCCGCAAGCATCCGGTACGTCTTGCGTGCAACGGTGAGCCTTCGAGTCCGGTGCTCTTTCCGGCGGAACTGTTCGATGCGCTCATACGTCTTGAGGGCAAGGACGGCGGGGGCTCGATCCTCAAGGACCGTACCGACGTGGTGCTGGTCGAGGCGCGTGCCTACGAGCTGTGGGACGTCGATACCGTCAAGGGACAGCGCTGCATAACAGAGCATATTGCCGCCTGCTCGTATTTTGATCGCGTGGCCAACTGCATCAATCAATAAGGAGCAATTATGATCATCATCAAAAACGGCGCGCTCGTGACGCCCCAGGGGCTTCGCCGCGCCGACCTTGCCATGGAGGGCGATAAGATTGTGCGGATTGCCGCGGCGATTGAGCCGGGCGAGGACGATACCGTCCAGGACGCCACGGACTGTTGGGTGTTCCCGGGCTTTATCGATGGGCACACGCACATGCAGTGCTGGACCGGCATGGACTGGACGGCCGATAGCTTTGAGACCGGCACACGTGCGGCTGCCTGCGGCGGTACCACGACCATCGTCGACTACGCGACGGCCGATCGCGGCGTGACCATGCCCGATGCCTTGGTCGAGTGGCATCATCGCGCCGACGGCACCTGCACCGCCAACTACGCCTTTCATATGGCGCTCGCCGAGTGGAATGAGCGCAACCGCGCCGATCTTTCGGCCATGCGCGAGGCGGGCGTGTCGTCGTTTAAGACCTACTTTGCCTATGACCACCTGCGCTTGGACGATGCCGAGACGCTCGAGGTGTTGGAGGAGCTCAAGCGCGTGGGCGGTATCCTGTGCGTGCATTGCGAGAACGGCACGCTGGTGAATGCGCTGCAGAAGCGCGTGTTTGAGCAGGGCATCCACGGGCCCGAGGGCCATGCGCTCAGCCGTCCGGACGTGTGCGAGGGTGAGGCCGTGAGCCGCCTGCTGTATCTGGCGCACCTGGCCGGGGACGCTCCGGTCAACGTGGTGCACCTTTCGACCAAGCTGGGGCTCGAGGCCATCCGTGCTGCCAAAGCGCGCGGGCAGAAGAATATCTATGTCGAGACCTGCCCCCAGTATCTGATGCTCGACGACACCTGCTATCTGGAACAGGGCGAGGACGGCTTTGCGGGCGCCAAGTACGTGATGAGCCCGCCGCTGCGCCATGCCGGTGACCGTGCCGCGTTGCGCGAGGCGCTTGTGGCTGGCGAGATCGATACTATTGCAACCGATCATTGCAGCTTTAACCTGCACGGGCAAAAGGACCGCGGGCGCGACGATTTCCGCGCGATTCCCAACGGCGGGCCCGGCGTGGAGCATCGTCCCGTCGCGATCGCCACGAGCTTTGAGGGGCAACTGGGCCCCGAGGACCTCTGCCGCCTGATGAGCGAGAACCCGGCGCGCGTGTTTGGCATGTACCCGCGCAAGGGCTGTCTTGCCGAGGGTGCCGATGCCGACGTGTGCGTGTGGGATCCCCAGGCGCGCTGGACCATTCGCGCGGCGACGCAGCATCAGGCCGTGGACTACACGCCGCTCGAGGGTTTTGAGGCACATGGCCGCGCCAAAGCCGTGTTTGTGAACGGCGTGCTGGCGGCACGCGACGGCGAGCCCACCGGAGCCCAACCCGGCCGCTACGTCCCCCGCTAGCAGCAAAGATGCCGTGTCCCCTCCGCAGTTGCGGTGAAATACGGACTGTTTGCGGCCGTTAGGCGGCCAAACAGTCCGTATTTCACCGCAACTGACGAGATGGGGCCGGCTACTTGAGGCTGGTGGCGATGAGGGGGCGGTTGAGGGCTGCCTCGAAGCGATCTGCCATCGTGGGGTCGCTGAGCGTGTCGACTTGGTTGAGCATGATACGGGCATTGTTGAGGTTCAGCATCCGCAGCTCGGCATTGAGCACCTGGGCGACGCGCTCGGGCGTGGCGATGTCGGTGAGCTCGCAGCCGCAACGCTCGCAAAAGAGCTCGGGGCGGTGGGCAACCTCGGCGACGGGTTTGCCCAGTCCCGAGGCGCCGACGACCCAGACAACGTTTGCCGTGCCAGAGGGAATCACCGGCTCCCAGGCGGCGTGCGCCTTGAGCGGGAGCCGCTTGCTGCCGTCCGCCTCGGCCAACACGTAGTCAAAGCGCTGTGCCAGCTCGTTGAGTGGCTCGGCGGGTGCGGAGAGCTTGCCTGTTTCCGGGTCTAAGACACCCGCCTGGCAAATACTCCCGCGGGCAAGTCCCGCGCACGCCTCACAGGTGCAGCCGGGAACATGCGCGGCACCCGGCTTCCAAGGTGCGGCACCCAGGCGACGATTCGACCCGTCCCACGGGACGCCGGCGACGGGAAACATGTGCGTGGTGGTGCAGAGGAGCACCCCGCCGCCGGCGCGCATGAGCTCGAGACCCAGCGTTTTCAGCAACGTCGACTTGCCGCCGCTGCCGATAATCGCGGTAATGCCCGGCTCGATCCTGAGCGCCGAGGCAAGATTGCCGCTAACCGTTTCCATCTGTTCACCGCCGTATAATACTGTGATAATAAATAATCATCAGAGTAGCGGTCGAACCGCTTTTGCTCTGCTCAAACCGTAGCACAGGGAGGTGCCCCGGGAATGCTCGTTTATGTTCGCGGCGCCGGCGATATCGCCACGGGCGTCGCCGCTCGCTTGGTGCGCGCCGGCGTGTCAGTTGTCATGGCCGATATCGCGGTTCCCACGTGCATCCGTCGCACAATCAGTTTTTGCGAGGCCATTCGCCTGGGCGAGGTCCAGGTCGAGGGCATTCGCGCTCGCCTGGCGCAGACGTCGGCCGAGGCGCTTGAGATTACCGAGGCGGGGGATGTCGCCGTGTTGGTGGACCCCCAGGCACAGATGCTCGACGAACTGAAGCCCGCGGCTGTGGTCGACGCAATTCTGGCCAAGCGCAATCTGGGTACCACGCGCGACATGGCTCCTGCCGTCATCGCCGTGGGGCCGGGCTTCACCGCGCCGGTTGACTGCGACGCCGTGATCGAAACCATGCGTGGGCATTTCCTGGGCCGTGTCATTACCCAAGGTTCGCCCCAGCCCAACACGGGCGTGCCGGGCGTCATCGCCGGATATGGCAAAGAGCGTGTTATCCACAGCCCCGCCGCCGGCGTGTTTAGGTCCGACCATGTGATCGGCGACATCGTGAGTGCCGGCGATGTGATCGGGTATGCGGGCGATTCGCCCATGTGCACGCAGATCGATGGCTGTCTGCGCGGGCTTTTGGCGAACGGCGTGCAGGTGACTGAGGGCTTTAAATGCGCCGATGTCGATCCGCGCGGCGATGCCAGCTATATCAACTACATTTCGGACAAGGCGACGTCGGTCGGCGGCGGCGTGCTCGAGGCACTCGCTATGCTCACCGATATCTTTAGAGGATAGAAGGCGGCAATGGAAAAGCTCGATGTTGTGAATGCGGCGCTTGTCGCCCTGCGTGCTGGCGAGACGTGCGAGCTCGTGGTCGTGGCCGGCACGGCGGGGTCGTCGCCGCGCGGCGTGGGCGCCTGGATGGCCGTCTTTGCCGACGGTAGCCAGGCGGGCACCATCGGCGGCGGCAAGATCGAGCTTTTTGCGCTGGACGAGGCGCGAGAGCTGCTGGCCGCGGGGCAATCGCGTCTGGTCCGCTACACCATGGGCGGCGAGAACTCCGATACCGGTATGATCTGCGGCGGAGCCATCTGCCTGTGCTATCTGCATCTGGATGCGATCCAGGCACAGTTGTTCCAGGAAATTGCCGACGTCTTGACGTATCGACGTATCGGCGACTTCGTCATCGACTTTGAGCCGTTTATCGCAAGCGCGCTCGAAAGCGACGCTACTGAATACCATGGCGAGGAATCGCGCCGCACCATTGCGGGTTGCCCCGGGCTTTCGCTGGTGGAGGAGGGGAGTAAGGTTACCTATACAAACGCCGCCTCCGAGATTCCTCCCGCGCACATCGAGACGCTCTGCCCCGAGGGCCTGACCTATATCTTTGGCTGCGGCCACGTGGGCGCCGCGACGGCGCGGGTGCTCACGGCGGCGGGCTTTGCCGTCGTGGCGTGCGACGACCGCCCCGGCACGCTGACCCCCGATTGGGTGCCCGGTGTCTACGATCGTCGCTTGGTCGATTACAAGAACCTGAGCGAGCTGTGCCCCATCGGCCCGCGCGACCTGGTGGTCGTCGCCACGGCGGGTCACAAGTCCGATATCGACGTGGTGATTCAGGCCATGCGCGCCAAGCCTGCCTACCTGGGCTGTCTGGGCTCGCGCCGCAAGACGGCCTTTGTGCGTGCCCGCCTGGAGCAGGAAGGCTTTACGCAGGACCAGATCGACGAGCTGCACCTTCCGATCGGCGTTGCCATCGAGGCCGAGGACCCCGAGGAGATCGCCATCTCCATCGCCGCCGAGATGATCCACCTGCGCCGCACCAAACTCGTCCCCCGCAAGCGCTAATCGCATCCCCACCAATAAGTTGCGGTGAAATACGGACTGTTTAAGCCTGTTAGGCCGCCAAACAGTCCCTATTTCACCGCAACTGCTTTTTGGGATCCATTTGTGCGGGGGAGTTGTGGAGTTGTGCAGGCAGACGAGGTTTTTCTGGAAATACGCTCCCGATGCGCGTATAGTACCGATTGTTTTGTCGGCTCCTGCTGCGTCGAGTCCAAACCGCAAAATGCCATGAGCGGTGCGGATGCAGTCAGGAGGCACGAGGACAACCCACCGTGGCCACGCCCCGTGCTTAAAACCCCAAGAAGGAGTGAACAATGGCAGAAGAGAAGTATGTGCCGCGTCTGAAGACCAAGTACAACAACGAGGTCAAGCAGCAGCTTCAGGACAAGTTCCAGTACGAGAACGTCATGATGATCCCCAAGTTTGAGAAGATCGTCGTGAACATGGGTGTCGGCGAGGCCGCTACCGATTCCAAGGCCATCGACGGTGCCGTGCGCGACCTGCGCGCCATCACCGGCCAGCAGCCGATGATCACCCGTGCCCGTAAGTCCATCGCTACCTTCCGCCTGCGCGCTGGTATGCCGATCGGCTGCAAGGTTACCCTGCGTGGCGACCGTATGTGGGAGTTCTTCGATCGTCTGACCTCCGTCGCGATCCCCCGTATCCGCGACTTCCGCGGCATCTCCGCCAAGAGCTTCGACGGCCGTGGTAACTTCTCCATGGGCGTCACCGAGCAGCTCATCTTCCCCGAGATCGACTTCGATTCCGTCGATCACCAGCGTGGTATGGACATCACTTTCGTGACCACCGCCAACACCGATGAGGAGGCCAAGGCCCTTCTGGACGCCTTCGGTTTCCCGTTCAAGAAATAGGTTCACCTGCCCTAAAAGCGCCGTTTCCACAAGGGAGCGGCGCTTGGGGCGAACAATACTCTATGTGAGGAGGATATAAGTGGCTAAGACATCGATGATCGTCAAGTGCAATCGCAAGCAGAAGTTCTCTACTCGTGAGTACACGCGCTGCCAGCGCTGCGGCCGTCCGCACTCTGTGTACCGCAAGTTCGGCCTGTGCCGTGTCTGCTTCCGTGAGCTTGCACTCAAGGGCGAGCTTCCCGGCGTTAAGAAGGCCAGCTGGTAAGTCACTACCAGCGTTTCAAGCATCCGTTTGGAACAGGGAAAACGCGCTAGTTAGGCTTTGCCGTTAAGGGCGGCGAAGAACCAAGAGCACGTGTTCATCAAGAACGAAGGAGAATCTGTATGAACCTTACAGACCCGATCGCAGATATGCTTACGCGCATCCGTAACGCTAACTCTGTGAACAAGGCCACGGTCTCCATGCCGAGCAGCAAGAAGCTCGTCGAGATCGCTCGTGTTCTGCACGAGGAGGGCTACATCGAGGGCTACGATGTCGAGGACACCGTTCCCCAGAAGACTCTGCACATCACGCTTAAGTATGGTCCCAAGAAGGCTAAGGTCATCAACGGCATCCGCCGCATTTCCAAGCCGGGCCTGCGTAAGTACACCGGCGTTGCCGACATGCCCCGCGTCCGCGGTGGCCTTGGTACCGCCATTATTTCCACCAGCCATGGCGTCATGACCGACCGCGATGCTCGCAAGCACAACGTCGGCGGCGAGATCATCGCTTACGTCTGGTAATTCGCTCGGTAGGTAGAAGGAAAGGAGATCACCGTGTCTCGTATCGGTAATAAGCCTGTCCAGATTCCCGCCGGAGTCGAAGTGGCAGTCAACGGCAACAACGTTGTCGTCAAGGGCCCCAAGGGCCAGCTCGAGCTCGATGTCTTTGAGAAGCTCGCTATCAACGTCGAGGACAACGTCCTCACCGTTTCCCGTCCCGACGACGAGCGTGAGACCCGTGCCCGCCACGGCCTCACCCGCGCCCTCATCCACAACATGGTTGTTGGCGTTTCCGAGGGCTTCGAGAAGAAGCTCGAGCTCGCCGGCGTCGGTTACCGCGTGCAGCAGAAGGGCAAGAACCTCGAGTTCTCCCTGGGCTTCTCGCACCCCGTGATCGTCGAGGCTCCCGAGGGCATCACCTTCGAGGTTCCCGACAACACCCACGTGAACGTCAAGGGTATCAACAAGCAGCAGGTCGGTCAGATCGCCGCTGAGATCCGCGGCCATCGTCCTCCCGAGCCTTACAAGGGCAAGGGTATCCACTACGTTGGCGAGCACATCCGCCGCAAGCTGGGTAAGGCCGCCAAGTAGTCGTAACCGACTCACTCGCATAAGACCAGCACCCCGTCAGGTGCTGGCAAGATCAACCTTTTTAGGAGTTTACGTATGAACAAGCATAAGGCGAAGCTGGAAGGCCTCAAGCGTCGTCAGCGTCGTGTTCGCGGCAAGGTCTCGGGTACCTCCGAGCGTCCGCGTCTTCGCGTGACCCGTACTAACGCCAACATCTATGCCCAGATCATCGACGACAGCAAGGGCTCCAGCCTGACGCTCGTCTCTGCCTCGACCCTCGAGGCCGAGTTCAAGGGCACCCACACCTCGAACAAGGAGGCTGCGGAGAAGGTCGGTCAGCTCGTTGGCAAGCGCGCCATCGAGGCCGGCATCACCAAGGTCGCCTTCGATCGCGGTGGCCGTATCTACCATGGCCGCGTCAAGGCCCTCGCCGACGGTGCTCGTGCCGCCGGTCTCGAGTTCTAGGAGGTATGTAGCACATGGCTCGTAATCAGAAGCAGCAGCGCGAGGCCTCCGAGTTCGAGGAGCGCGTCGTTTACATCAACCGCGTGTCGAAGACCGTCAAGGGTGGTCGTCGCATGAGCCTCGTCGCTCTCGTCGTCGTTGGCGACGGCAAGGGCAACGTCGGCGTTGGCATGGGCAAGTCCGCTGAGGTGCCCATGGCCATCTCCAAGGCATCTCTCGATGCCAAGAAGAACATGTTCCACGTGCCGGTGACCGAGCAGGGCACCATCCCGCACGAGGTTCTCGGCCACTTTGGTGCCGGCCGCATCATCATCAAGCCCGCTGTCGAGGGTACCGGCGTTATCGCCGGCGGCGCTGTGCGTCCCCTCTTTGAGCTTGCTGGCATCAAGAACGTCCTGTCCAAGTCCCTCGGTACCGACAACGGCCTCAACATCATCAAGGCTGCCGTCGAGGGCCTCAAGGAGCTCTCCAGCCCTGAGGACGTCGCGGCTCGCCGTGGCCTGACGGTCTCCGAGATGTTCGTCGGTAAGGAGAACTAAGCATGGCTGACACCATCAAGATCAAGCAGGTCCGCAGCACCAACGGTTGCAAGCAGGACCAGGTCCGTACTGTCCGTGCCCTCGGTCTCCACAGGATCCGCGAGGTTCGCGAGATTGCTGACAACGAGTCCGTCCGCGGCATGATCTTCAAGGTCAAGCACCTTGTCGAGATTGTAGAGGAGTAGCAAATGCAGCTTCACGATCTTACTCCCGCGCCCGGTTCCACCAAGAACCGCAAGCGCGTCGGCCGTGGCAATTCTTCGGGTCACGGCACCACTTCTGGCCGCGGCCAGAAGGGCCAGGGTTCCCGCTCTGGCGGCACCAAGGGTGCCGGCTTCGAGGGTGGCCAGACTCCGCTGGCCATGCGCCTGCCCAAGCTTCCGGGCTTCCGCAACCCCCGTCGTATCGAGTACACCGCTGTTAACGTTGAGCGTCTCGAGCGCAAGTTCGAGGACGGCGCTGTGATCGACGGTGCCGCTCTTAAGGCCGCTCGCATCACCAAGAGCGAGTTCGAGCCCGTCAAGGTGCTCGGCAATGGTGAGCTCACCAAGAAGTTCACGGTCAAGGTCGACAAGGTCAGCGCTTCTGCGCAGGCCAAGATCGAGGCCGCCGGCGGAAAGGTCGAGCTGCCGTGCTAAATGGTCTTAAGAATGCTTTCCGCATCAAAGAATTGCGCGAAAAGATTCTTTTTACCATAGCTATGCTCGTCGTGTACCGCATTGGTGCGCACGTTCCTGTGCCCGGCATTCCCTTCCAGGGGATGCTGGGCCTTTTCTCGACCGATAACAATTCGGTCGCCGCAGGTGCTATGGCCCTCCTGAATCTTTTCTCTGGCGGCGCGTTGAGCTATGTGTCGGTGTTTTCGCTGGGCATCATGCCTTACATCACCAGCTCGATCATCCTCCAGATGCTCCAGGCCGTCGTGCCTTCCCTGCATGAGCTTGCCCGCGAGGGCGAGGTCGGTCAGACCAAGATTACGCAGTATTCGCGTTACCTCACCCTGGCTCTGGCAATCCTCAACTCCGTGGGTTACCTCTTCCTCTTTAAGAGCTTCGGCATCAGCTTTAATGGCGCCGGCGCTCCCGAGATCATCTTCGACCTCATGATCGTCGGTACGCTCACCGCGGGCGCTATGCTGATCATGTGGATTGGTGAGCTCATCACCCAGCGCGGTATCGGCAATGGCATGTCGCTGATCATCTTCGCGAACATCATGGCCGGTCTGCCGCAGGCTATCTTCTCCAGCACCGAGGGCAACGCCGGTGGCATCATCACCATGGTGATCATCTGCGCCATCATCCTGCTGGTTATCCCGCTGATTGTTTTCCTTGAGCGCGGCCAGCGCCGCATCCCGGTCTCCTACGCTAAGCGCGTCGTGGGCCGTCGCATGATGGGTGGCCAGACCACCTACCTGCCCATCAAGGTCAACACCGCGGGTGTCGTGCCGATCATCTTCGCTTCGGCGCTGCTGTACTTCCCGGCTCAGATTGCCGTGTTCTTCCCCGGCATCGGCTGGATTCAGGCAGTTGCCTCCGCGCTTTCGACCGGTTGGCTCAACTGGGTGCTTAACGTTGTCCTCATCGTGTTCTTCGCGTACTTCTACACCTCCATGGTGTTCAACCCCGATGACACGGCCGATAACCTTAAGAAGCAGGGCGGCTTTATTCCGGGCGTCCGTCCGGGTAGGGCTACCGCGGCCTACATCAAGAACGCGCTCAACAAGATCACGCTTCCCAGCGCTGTCTTTTTGGCGCTCATCGCCATCGTGCCTTCGATCATCTTCTCCTTCACGGGTAACCATCTGATCCAGGCATTTGGCGGCACGTCCATCCTCATCATGGTCGGCGTCGTGCTCGACACGGTCGATAAGCTCGAAGGCCAGATCAAGATGTATGATTACGATGGATTCTTTAAATAGGCTAGAGGAGGATTGCTCATGAACCTCGTATTGCTCGGAGCTCCGGGTGCCGGTAAGGGCACCGTCGCACAGGAGCTCGTCGCCGAGTTTGGCGTCGCTCACATTTCCACGGGCGACCTGCTGCGTGCTGCCGTCAAGGGTGGCACCGAGCTTGGTATTCAGGCTAAGAAGTACATGGACGCTGGCGAGCTTGTTCCCGACCAGCTCGTGATCGATCTTGTCAAGGAGCGTCTTGCCGCCGATGACGCCCAGCAGGGCTTCATCCTCGACGGCTTCCCGCGCAACACCGCCCAGGCTGTGACGCTCGATTCCGAGCTCTCCGCCATGGGTCGCGAGATCGACTGCGCCCTTCTGGTCGATGTGGCCCCCGAGGTCATCATCGATCGTCTGTCTTCGCGTCGCACCTGCCGCGCCTGCGGTTACACCGGCACCGCTGCCGATGCCACCTGCCCCAAGTGCGCAGGCGAGATGTATCAGCGCGACGACGACAAGCCCGAGACCATCAAGAACCGTCTCGACGTCTACGAGAAGTCCACGAGCCCGCTCGTCGACTACTATCGTGGCCAGGGTCTGCTCAAGTCGGTCAACGGTGACCAGGCTCGCGAGACCGTGTACGGGGATGTCAAAGAGGCTCTCGGTCTATGATCAAGATTAAGTCTGCAACGCAAATCGAGCAGATGAAGAAGGCAGGAGCGCTATCTAAGATGGCGCTCCGCCACGTTGGAGCCATGGTGCGCCCCGGCGTTTCGACTTTTGAGCTCGATCAGCTCGCGGAGCAGATTATCCGCATGCATGGCGGCACCCCGGCCTTTAAGGGTTACGGCGGGTTCCCGGGGACCATCTGCGCATCGATCAACGATGCCGTGGTCCATGGTATTCCCAACCCCGACATGATCCTGCGCGATGGCGATATCATCTCCATCGATACGGGAGCCGTTGTCGACGGTTGGGTCGGCGATAACGCTTGGACGTTTTTCGTCGGCACCCCCACGCCCGAAGCCAAGGCTTTGTGTGAGGTCACGCGCGATTGCCTTAAGGCTGCTATCGAGCAGGCTGTTCCCGGTAACCATATCGGGGACGTCGGCTATGCCGTTCAGTCCCTCGCCAAG
>CATZMG010000059.1 GCA_958421655.1 uncultured Collinsella sp. | reverse complement strand
TGGCTTGTGCCTTAGTGAGTTCCACGTTGGTGACGATGCAGCTGATGGTGGTGTTGGTGCGGTCGAGCGGCATCTGCATGGATCCGGCGGCGGCAAAGGCTGCGAGTTCCATGTCGACAATCTGGTCGCTATCGGCTGCGGCGCGCATACCGGCGACCCACTCGCCGGTGAAGGGGTCGACAACGTTGCCGCAGGCGTTGACCGAGACCACGGCGCCCACCTTGATGGGGCCGAGCGCCACGGCGGCAGCGCCAAGGCCGGCCTTCATGCAGGTAGCGGGGCCCATGAGCTTACCCACGGTAGCGCCCGTGCCGGCGCCCACGTTGCCCTGTTCGAGCCTGGTGGGGGTGTGGTCGAGTGCTTCGCGCACCGCGGCGATGCCGGCCTCAATGTCAGGGCGAACGGTGGGGTTACCAAAGGTGAGGTCGAAGATACAGCTGGAGCACACGATAGGCACCTGCGTGGGGCCGACGGGAAGGCCGATGCCGCGGCTCTCAAGCTCGCGAGCGACGCCGCTTGCAGCCTCGAGGCCAAAGGCCGATCCGCCCGAAAGGCAGACAGCGTGGACCTTGTCGACGGTGTTCTCGGGTCGCAGCAGGTCGGTTTCGCGCGATGCCGGAGCACCGCCGCGAACGTCAATGCCGCCGGTGGCGCCCTCGGGTGCCACGATTACGGTGCAACCGGTGCCGGCCTCCTCGTCCGTATAGTTGCCATAGCAAAAGCCATCGACATCGCAGACGTCAATGGCCTCGAGCAGTGTATCCATGTTTAACTCCTATCGGTTTTCCGCCGCGCCTTGTGCCCGGTCGGGATCCGTACGGTACGCCAAAATTGTAGGCGCTGGGGAATACCCAGCGCCAGATGCAATTACGAGAGTTTTTGAATCGCGCGCGCGACGCGGGCGATGGGTAGGCCCACTACGTTATAGAAGTCGCCCGAAATATCGTGCACGAGCATGCGGCCGCCTGTGCCCTGGATGCCGTAGGCGCCTGCCTTATCCATGGGCTCACCCGAGGCAACGTAGTGCTCGATCTGCTCGTCGGTGAGCTCGTAGAACGTCACGTCGGTCACATCGACAAACGACAGGCTCTCGGCGGCATGCGGGGCGGCCGTATCGCCTGCCTTAACGATGCAGACGCCGGTTGCGACCTGGTGCGTGCGGCCCGAAAGCTCACGGAGCATGGTGCGCGCCTCGTCCTCGGTTGCCGGCTTGCCCAAAATCTTGCCGTCGAAGGTGACGATGGTGTCGGCCGCGACGGTCAACTCATTGGGCTCGGCATACTCGGCAGCAACGGCAGCCGCCTTGGCGCGTGCCAAGCGCTCGACAAGCGTGAGCGGGGGCTCGCCATCAAAGGGCGTTTCGTCGATATCCGCGGGAATCACGCGAATGTTGTAGCCTGCCTCGCGCATCAGCTCTATGCGGCGCGGCGATTGGGAAGCCAAAATCATAGTTGGATGCCCTCGGCGACCTTCTCGACGGCCTTGTCGCCGGCGAGCGTGCGCAGCAGCTCCAATGCAAAGGGGAGTGACTGTGCCATGCCGCTGGCAGTGATGATGTTGCCGTCTTGCGTGACCTTCTCGCCAGTATAGGCGCCTTCGGGGAAGCTTTTCTCAAAGCCAGGGAAGCACGTGGCGTGGCGCCCCTCGAGTAGGTCGAGCTCGCCCAGGATAAACGGGGCGGCGCAGATGGCGGCGACGTGCTTGGTCGCGGCGAACTCGCAGACCACGTCGCAGACACGCTGATCGGCGCGCAGGTTGGTGGCACCGGGCAGGCCGCCGGGCAGCACGACGCAGTCGTACTCGTCAAAGTTGATCTCATCAAAGAGCGCATCGCAGGTCACGGGGATCTGCAGCGAGCTTACGACCTCACGCGTGGGCATAATCGAGACGAGCGTGGCACGCACGCCGCCGCGACGCATGACATCGACCATGGTCAAGCATTCAATAGTTTCAAAGCCATCGGCGGCGAGAACGGCAACGCTGGGCATGAGGGTTCCTTTCATAGGCGGCATACAATTAGCCGTCTTATACCCCGAAGACCTCCGCTTGCCACGCTCGATTTCCCAATGATTTTTCTGAGCAATGATTAAGTGGCTAGTTGCGCCTAAGGTGGACGACGGTCTCGCAGTGGAAGGTTTGTGGGAACAGGTCGACTGGCGTGATCTTTACGGGGGAGAAGGTGCCTTCTTCGACAAAGCGTTTGAGATCGCGCGCCAGGGTGGCCGGGTCGCAGCTCACGTAGGCGACATCGTGGGCACTCGTGCTGGCGATAAGGTCGATCGCTTCGGGGGCGAGGCCTGCGCGCGGCGGGTCGACCACCAAGACGTCGGCATCCTGGTCGGGGAACTCGCGCACCGCGTCTCCGCCAATGACGTCGACGTTATCAAGCTTGTTGATCTCCAGGTTACGGCGCAGGTCGCGCACGGCGGGGCCGTAGGCCTCGACGGCGGCGACAAAGTCGCAGCGGCGGGCGAGCGGCAGGGTAAAGGTGCCGGCACCGCAGTACAGGTCCACGGCAAGCTCGTCTTCCTGCGGATCGAGCGTTTCCATGACAAGCTCGATCAAAATCTCGGCACCCTTGGTGTTGACCTGGAAAAAAGACGGGGCAGACAAGCGCATCTGACCCTCGGCGATATTCTCGGTCCATGAGCCCTCTCCGGCGAGCATTTCGACCTTGGAAACACGGCGGGCCTTCTTTTCGCCCTTGCTCATCACGCGTACGACACTTGTGGGGTGCGCGGCGTCTGCCAACACGCGCGAGACTTGCGAGCGCGGGAAAGAGCCCGTAGGCGTCCAGAGCGCCACCTCGAGTGCCTTGGTGCGACGCGAGGCGCGAATGCCCACGCGCTCAAGGCCCAGGTCGTGGCTGCCGCTCAGATAATTGAGCGCGCCGACGACCGATTTGAGTGCCTTGGGGAAGCGTTTGTCGAACAACGGGCACGAATCGACGGTCACGATCTTGCGAGGATCGACACCGTGCATGCCAAGACGCACGCGGCCGTTTACAACGGTCGGCTCGAGTTCGATTTTATTGCGGTAGCCCCAATCATCCTTGGTGTGGCGGATGGGTTGCACCAGTTCATCGACTTGATCGGGGCTGAACTTGCCGATACGCTCGAGCGTGGAGCGCAGATTTTGCTCCTTGGCGGCGAGCTGTGCCGTGCGTGAGAGATTGCCCCACGAGCAGCCGCCGCAGATGCCCACGAAGGGGCAGGGAGACTGAATGCGATCGGGGCTTGGCTCCAGAATCTCGGTGGTGCGGGCACGCATGAACGACTTGCCGTCCTGTACGACCTCGGCCTCGACGGTGTCGCCTGCCACGGCGCCCTGCACAAAGACGGCCTTGCCGTTGTCGGCGTGCGCCAGCCCGTCGGCGCCGTAGGTCATCGATTCTATAGTGAGCTTCATATTCCTGCCTGTCATTCGCGTTGTTGTTCGCACCATGGTAGCAGGGAAAAGCGCCCCGCATCCGAGGCTTTCCTCAAATGCGGGGCGCTTCTACAAACTTCTTCTACAAACGACTATTTCGTCTTGCCGGTAATGAGCGTCTTAAGACCCAGGCCGATCAGACCCAGGCCCATGCGCACGCGGCCGGGGCGATGGCGCTCGATGGCCTTGGTCTTGCCGGCGGGCTTATCGCGACGGGCGCTCATCTCGGGTGCGGGCTTGATGACCTGCGGATCGGGCTGAGGTGCAGGTGCAGGCTCGGGCTCAATGACGGTCGCCTGGACCTCTTGGACCTTGGGTGTGGCCGGCTGCGGCTCAGGAGCAGGGGCGGGCTTTGCCTCGGCGGCGGGCTCCGGAGTCGCAGTAGCGGGCTCGGGCGCTTTCTCCACGGCGGGCTCTGCGGCAGCCTCGGGCTCATTCACCGGGGGAGCTGCAACCGCTTCCGGTTTGGCAGCTGCCCCGTGTTCAACATCGGCCTGAATGGCCTCCTCGGCCACACGTTCCTTCTCCTGTGCGCGCTGCTGCGCGGCGGCCTCGGCGTTGCGATAGGCACGCTCCAGTAGGGCTTCCTGCGAGTTGAAGGGTTTCTCACCCTCTGCACGCTTCACGGGAACCCAGGTGCCGTCGCTCGTGAGGCTGCGGGCCTTCACGTTGTCGCGCAGCTGCATGCCCATGTACTCGTGCACCAGTGCGCGGCAGGTGGGGTCGAGCACGGGGAAGGCGATCTCCACGCGGTGCTCGGTGTTGCGCGTCATCATGTCGGCCGAGCTCAGATAGATCATGTCCGAGTCCACGCCAAAGGCGTAAACGCGCGCATGCTCCAAAAAGCGTCCGACGATAGAACGGACATGCACGTTCTCGGTCTTGCCCGGAACGCCTGGCTTGAGGCACGAGATGCCGCGGATGATCATATCCACGCGGACTCCTGCGCACGATGCCTCGGCGATCTTGTCGATGACCTCGCGGTCGGTGAGCGAGTTGAGCTTAAAGAACACGCGGGCGGGCTCGCCAGCGAGGGCGCGCTGGATCTCGCGATCCAGGCCGCGCATGATGAGCGGCTTCAGGCCGACCGGCGCCACGCCCAGGAAGCGGTAATCGCCGCGCAGGTTGCCCAGCGACAGGTTGCGGAAGAACAAGTTGGCGTCCTCGCCGATGCCGGGATGGGCGGTCATGAGCATAAAGTCGCTGTAGAGCTTGGCCGTCTTCTCGTTAAAGTTGCCAGTGCCCAACAGCGTCAGGCGTGTAAGTGCCATGCCCTCGCGATAGGTGAGCTGGCAGATCTTGGAGTGGCACTTAAAGCCCTCGGAGCCGTAGATAACGGTGCAGCCTGCCTCTTCCAGACGCTCGGCCCACTCGATGTTGTTTTGCTCGTCGAAGCGGGCGCGGAGCTCCATGAGCACCGTGACCTCTTTGCCGTTCTCGGCGGCATCGATCAGCGACTCGCACAGGCGGCTCTGCTTGGCCACGCGGTAGAGCGTGATGCGCAGTGAGATGCATTCGGGGTCGTAGGCGGCCTCGTGCACCAGATCCAGGAAGGGGTTCATGGCCTCATAGGGATAAAAGAGCAGCTTGTCGTGTTGAAGTACCTGCTCGCGGATGGAGCGGGCCATATCGATGGTGGGGTTGGGCTGCGGCTTAAACGGCGTAAAGAGCAGCTCGTTGCGCAAGTGCTCGGGAATCTTGCCCTCAATGCCGAAGACATAGCCCAGGTTGAGCGGGATATCGCAGGTAAAGACCGAGCGGCGCGAGAGCTCGAGCGCCTTGCGGATAGTCTTGAGCGTTGCTTTTTCGAGTGAGCCCGAGACGGCGAGCACTACCGGCTGCAGGCGCAGGCGCTTCTTGAGGATGCGCTTCATATGCTGGCGGTAGTCCTCTTCCTCCTCGACGCCCTCGCCGTCCGGATCGATGTCGGCGTTGCGGGTGACGCGGATGAGCGCGCGGTCGAGCGGCTTATAGGAGCCGAAGCAGCTGTCCAGGCAGGCGAGGATGACGTCCTCGAGCAGAATGTAGGAGTAGGTCCCGGTGGGCGAGGGGATTTCGACCACGCGGTTCATCGAAGCGGGAATCTCGATCAGGCCCAGCAGACTTTCCTCGTCGGTGACGCCGTCCAGGCCGCACGCCAGGTAAAGTGCGCCGTTGCGCAGGTTGGGGAAGGGGTGGCGCGGGTCGATCACCAGCGGTGAGATGACCGGCGACACGTAGGCCTGGAAGTAACGGGTTACAAAGGTGCGCTCCTCGGGCGTAAGCGAATCGACACGCGCGCGGTGAACGCCCAGGGTGTCGAGCTTGCCCTCGATGTTCTTAAAGATGGACTCCCAACGGGTAAGGAGCCCGGGCATTTCGGCCATGACGGCATCGACCTGTTCGGAGGCGGTCATATTGCTCTTGTTGTCGACAGGTTGTTTTTTGAGCTCGGCAAGGTCGGACAGGCCACCCACGCGCACCATAAGGAACTCATCGAGGTTTGACTCGAAGATCGAGACGAACTTAAGGCGCTCGAATAACGGCACGGACTCATCAAAAGCCTCGTCGAGCACACGGTTGTCAAAGCGTAGCCAGCTGAGCTCTCGGTTCTGCGTGTACGAGAAGTCGCGCGGCGGTTTGCGCAGCTTTGCGGCGGCTTGCTTTTTTTCGATTTTGCTCGGCATATGCATCTGTCCGTTCAGTCCCCGCAGGGGACGGTAGCCTAACACTATCCACTATTGTCTCAATTTAGTCGACTTATGGCACGGACGTATTGTGCGAACGGTATCTTTACCTACTTCTTACGCTGTCAAGGCATGCAACTAACTGCCCAACCCGTTTTGAAAACAATCTATATCCATACTCAACTGGTGAGGATGTATGAATAAGAATGATTGCAAGCTGAATATAATCGAATCCAAATCGAATCACGGACAAACGACATAAATATGCAGAAAAGCGTTTTGGCTATGCAATTCCTAAACATGAAATTATTCGTGCAATCTTGCTTAATTCCTTAGAAAAAAGAACGTTTACCTTTAAAAACCTGCTTTAGAGAACTGAAGTGCATCATGGGGGAATCATATGCGATATACCGTTCATCTCACTTTGCTGACCGTTCGGGGGCGAGGTGGAATTGCGAGTGGTTTTTGGATATAACTAGAGCTGTCAGCAAGCAGCGTCCCATACGGAGGGGCGCTGATACATTCGGCCAGTAAGGCCCGAAAGAAAGGTAGGAGGCCATGACGAAAGGTCTGCACGTGCCTTCCGAGATCGGCAAGCTCAGGAAGGTCTGCCTGCACCGTCCCGGCGACGAGCTCCTCAACCTGCCGCCCGACGAGCTCGAGCGACTCCTGTTCGACGACGTCCCGTTCCTGGAGGTCGCACAGCAGGAGCACGACACCTTCGCCCAGATCCTGAGGGACCAGGGCGTGGAGGTCCTCTACCTCGAGAACCTCGTCGCCGAGGTGTTCGACCAGGTCCCCGGCGCCCGCGCCGAGTTCACCGACCAGTACATCGCCGAGGCCGGCATCCGCGGCCAGCACATGCCGCAGGTCGTCCGCGAGAAGCTGGACTCCATCGAGGACAACCTCGAGTTCGTCAAGAAGACCATGGCCGGCATGACCAAGGCCGAGATCGACATGCCCCTCACGGCGTCCACGACCCTCGACTCCCTGGTCAACTCCGAGTCCGAGTCCGACCTGATCATCGACCCGATGCCCAACCTCTACTTCACCCGCGACCCGTTCGCGGTCGTCGGCGAGGGCGTCAACCTCAACCGCATGTACTCGGTCACCCGCAACCGCGAGACCCTGTACGGCAAGTACGTCTTCAAGTACCACCCCGACTACAAGGACGTCTCCCTGTACTTCCGCCGCGACTGCCAGTTCCACACCGAGGGCGGCGACGTGCTGAACATCAACGAGAAGACCCTCGCCGTCGGCATCTCCCAGCGCACCCAGGCCGCCGCTATCGACGTCATGGCCCAGAACATCTTCTGGAACTCCGACTCCAAGGTCGAGCGCATCCTGGCCTTCGACATCCCGGTCTCGCGCGCCTTCATGCACCTCGACACGGTCTTCACCCAGATCGACGTCGATAAGTTCACGATCCACCCCGCCATCATGGGCACCCTGCGCGTCTACGAGCTGACCGCCGGCAAGAACCCGGGCGACGTGAACATCCGCCTGATCGAGGACACCCTCGAGCACGTCCTGGAGGACGCCACCGGCGTCGACCAGGTCAAGCTGATCCCCTGCGGCGGCGGCGACCCGATCGCGGCCTCCCGCGAGCAGTGGAACGACGGCTCCAACACCCTGTGCGTCGAGCCCGGCAAGATCTGCGTCTACGCCCGCAACACCGTCACCAACGACGTGCTGTACAAGGAGGGCCTGGACCTTCTCGTCGTGCCCTCCGCCGAGCTCTCCCGCGGCCGCGGCGGCCCGCGCTGCATGAGCATGCCCTTCTGGCGCGAGGACCTCTAAGGTCTTCAAGGACCCGTACAGGTCTTAATACATACATCTAGCTGCCATTAGATGTCTCCCATTGGGGCGGTGCGGATATTCGCACCGCCCCATTCTTGTATGAGGAACGTCAACTCGATTGGATGACTGCTTTTGTAAGGAGCTTGGCCATGGATATCAAGACGATCGGCGTTGAGGAGTGGCTTAACGTTTGGGAGAAGAGCGCTACGTGGGATATCGCCCAGTCGACGATTTCGTCGCTTACCATGGGCGAGCTGCGCGCGCTCGATGAGCAGGACGGCGCCACGTTCTATGAGCGCCTGGATCGCGAGAAGATGAACTACGGCTGGATCGAGGGTTCGCCTGAGTTTAAGGCCGAGGTAGCCAAGCTGTATCGTCGCGAGGTCAATCCCGATCATATTCTGCAGACCAATGGCTGCACGGGCGCAAACCTCAACGCCATCATGGCTGTGGTCGAGCCCGGCGACCACGTTATCGCCGAGTGGCCCACCTACGCGCCGCTCTACGAGATTCCGCGCACGCTGAGCGCCGAGGTCGAGTATTGGGAGCTTCGCGAGGAACTCGGCTGGAAGCCCGATATCGAGGAACTCAAGCGCTTGGTGCGCCCCAACACCAAGCTTATCTGCATCAACAACGCATCGAACCCCATCGGTACGGTGCTCGATGCCGATACGCTCGGCCAGATTGCCGAGATCGCCCGCTCGGTGGGCGCCTATGTTCTTTGCGACGAGGTGCACCTGCCGCTTGAGAACACCGAGGACTTTATGTCGATGGCCGACGTGTACGAGAAAGCCATCGTCACCAACTCGGTGTCCAAGACCTATTCGACGCCTGCGGCCCGTGTGGGCTGGGTTGTGGCAGACGAAGAGGTATCTAGCCGCATTCGCACCTACCGCGACTACACCATGATTTGCGGCGGCGTGTTCAACGACGCCCTGGCGACCTATGTGCTCGAGCACAAGGACAAGATCCTCGAACGCAACCGCAAGATTGTGTTTGGAAACCGCGATATCGTGCAGGCTTGGATCGACACGCAGCATCGTGTCTCCTGGACGGCCCCGCAGGGTGTGTCCACCTCGTTTATCCAGCTGGACATTCCCGAGAATGACGAGGAGTTCTGCAAGCGCCTGCTGGCCGAGAGGGGAGTGCTGTTGGTTCCCGGTAGCCGTTTTGAGCTTCCCTGCGGCGCGCGCCTAGGTTACTGCGCGAGCGAGGGCGTTCTTCGTGAGGGCCTGAGGCTTCTTGGCGAGGCCTTGGCGGAGCTCGATCGCTAGGATACCGACGGCTCTCAAAGCCGCTCAAATCTGCCTACAATTATCGATAACAGACCCGTTTTCCATGAGGGAAGCGGGTCCGTTTTTCTATACCGAGAAGTCAAGTTGTTACAAATGAGGCCGTAAGGCGAGCCAGTGTTCATGGGGCCTTATACTGAGCTTCCGGTGAACGGTATCCAGCGTCTGGTAAACGGTAATCTGTTTGCCAGAAATGAATAGGACGAACTTTTTTTTGAATAAAAATCAAAATGGTTGAGACGAAGCGAGAATTGCGAATTCTATTCATATCATTGCTCGAAATATGCAATTTGAGGGTGGTTTAATAAAGATTAGTTTCAATTGGTTTTTGGATTGAAAACGCATTTAAGCACGTAAATAAACTTTATTAAATCAAAGTGTGCCATGCGTGAAGTATATGTGTATGCCGTTCACCCCTCATATAAAACCGTTCGGGGGCGAGGTGGAAGTATGGACTGATTTTGGATATAAATATGTCGTCAGCAATAACGCCTCACACGGAGGGGCGCTAACGAATCGGCCCTGACAGGGGCCCGAAAGAAAGGTAGGAGGCCATGACGAAAGGTCTGCACGTGCCTTCCGAGATCGGCAAGCTCAGGAAGGTCTGCCTGCACCGTCCCGGCGACGAGCTCCTCAACCTGCCGCCCGACGAGCTCGAGCGACTCCTGTTCGACGACGTCCCGTTCCTGGAGGTCGCACAGCAGGAGCACGACACCTTCGCCCAGATCCTGAGGGACCAGGGCGTGGAGGTCCTCTACCTCGAGAACCTCGTCGCCGAGGTGTTCGACCAGGTCCCCGGCGCCCGCGCCGAGTTCACCGACCAGTACATCGCCGAGGCCGGCATCCGCGGCCAGCACATGCCGCAGGTCGTCCGCGAGAAGCTGGACTCCATCGAGGACAACCTCGAGTTCGTCAAGAAGACCATGGCCGGCATGACCAAGGCCGAGATCGACATGCCCCTCACGGCGTCCACGACCCTCGACTCCCTGGTCAACTCCGAGTCCGAGTCCGACCTGATCATCGACCCGATGCCCAACCTCTACTTCACCCGCGACCCGTTCGCGGTCGTCGGCGAGGGCGTCAACCTCAACCGCATGTACTCGGTCACCCGCAACCGCGAGACCCTGTACGGCAAGTACGTCTTCAAGTACCACCCCGACTACAAGGACGTCTCCCTGTACTTCCGCCGCGACTGCCAGTTCCACACCGAGGGCGGCGACGTGCTGAACATCAACGAGAAGACCCTCGCCGTCGGCATCTCCCAGCGCACCCAGGCCGCCGCTATCGACGTCATGGCCCAGAACATCTTCTGGAACTCCGACTCCAAGGTCGAGCGCATCCTGGCCTTCGACATCCCGGTCTCGCGCGCCTTCATGCACCTCGACACGGTCTTCACCCAGATCGACGTCGATAAGTTCACGATCCACCCCGCCATCATGGGCACCCTGCGCGTCTACGAGCTGACCGCCGGCAAGAACCCGGGCGACGTGAACATCCGCCTGATCGAGGACACCCTCGAGCACGTCCTGGAGGACGCCACCGGCGTCGACCAGGTCAAGCTGATCCCCTGCGGCGGCGGCGACCCGATCGCGGCCTCCCGCGAGCAGTGGAACGACGGCTCCAACACCCTGTGCGTCGAGCCCGGCAAGATCTGCGTCTACGCCCGCAACACCGTCACCAACGACGTGCTGTACAAGGAGGGCCTGGACCTTCTCGTCGTGCCCTCCGCCGAGCTCTCCCGCGGCCGCGGCGGCCCGCGCTGCATGAGCATGCCCTTCTGGCGCGAGGACCTCTAAGTCTTTCCGTTTCCGGTGCGGTCTCCCTACAACCGCACCGGTTTCGCCCGTCAAACGGGCAACACTGATACTTATGTAATTCATTTCTTCGAAAGGATTCGAACCATGGGTGTTAACCTCTCCGGCCGTAGCTTCCTCAAGCTTCTCGACCTCACCACCGAGGAGATCGAGTACCTGCTCAAGCTCTCCAAGAACTTCAAGGACATGAAGCGCGCTGGCGTTCCGCACCGCTATCTCGAGGGCAAGAACATCGTTCTGCTCTTCCAGAAGACCTCCACTCGTACCCGCTGCGCCTTTGAGGTCGGCGGCATGGATCTGGGCATGGGCGTCACCTACCTCGATCCGGGTTCGTCGCAGATGGGCAAGAAGGAGTCCATCGAGGACACCGCCCGCGTTCTCGGCCGCATGTATGACGGCATCGAGTTCCGTGGCTTTGCCCAGGACGACGTCGAGGAGCTCGCTGCTAAGTCCGGCGTGCCCGTGTGGAACGGCCTGACCACCGAGTGGCACCCCACCCAGATGCTCGCCGACATCCTGACCGTCCAGGAGAACTTCAACTACGACATCAAGGGCAAGACTCTCGTCTTCATGGGCGACTGCAAGAACAACGTCGCTCGCTCCCTCATGGTTGTCTGCTCCAAGCTCGGCATGAACTTCGTGGCCTGCGGCCCCGAGGAGTGCATGCCCGCTGACGACGTCATCGAGGCCTGCAAGCCCATCGCCGAGGCCAACGGCTGCACCATCAAGCTGACCACCGACGTCAAGGACGGCGTCACCGGTGCCGACGTTATCTACACCGACGTGTGGGTCTCCATGGGCGAGCCCGACGAGGTCTGGGCCGAGCGCATCGCTCAGCTCACCCCGTATCGTGTCACCTCCGAGGTCATGGCTATGGCCAACCCGGGTGCCATCTTCCTGCACTGCCTGCCCAGCTTCCACGACACCAACACCACCATTGGCGCCGAGAAGTGCGAGCAGTTCGGCATCACCGAGCAGGAGGTCACCGACGAGGTCTTCGAGAGCCCCGCTTCCAAGGTCTTCGACGAGGCCGAGAACCGCATGCACACCATCAAGGCTGTCATGTACGCTACGCTCAAGTAAGAGCATCTAGCATCTCGCTCGGGGTGTATTGTTGAACACCCCGAGCGGCTTTATCTGGTAAAAATCTCGCGTCGGGCGGTGGGCACGGCACGGAAGAGCCGCTTCGGGCGAGATCAGTAAATGATTTATGAAGGGGGGATGAGAACTATGACTGAGACCGCTAAGAAAAAGCGCGGTATGCCTTCATCGTTCACCATTCTTCTTGCTCTGCTGGCAATTGTTGCAGTTGTTACCGTTATCGTCTCCGGCACGTCCGGCGGCGCGGTTACTGCCGCCCGTCTGAGCGATTTCTGCACCGCCCCGATTAAGGGCTTCGCTGACGCTCTGCCCGTCTGCCTCTTCGTTATGATCCTGGGCGGCTTCCTCGGTATGATGACCGAGACCGGCGCTCTGGACAACGGCATCGCCGTCCTGGTGCAGAAGCTTAAGGGCAACGAGATCATGCTCATTCCCGTGCTGATGCTCATCTTCTCCCTCGGTGGTACCACCTATGGTATGTGCGAGGAGACCGTTCCCTTCTACGCCCTGCTCGCCGCTACCATGATGGCTGCCGGCTTCGACCCGATGGTCGGCGCCGCTACCGTCCTGCTCGGCGCTGGCTGCGGCTGCCTCGGCTCCACGGTTAACCCGTTCGCCGTCGGCGCTGCCGTCGACGCCCTGACCGGCGTTGACATTGCCGTGAACCAGTCCATCATCATCGGCCTCGGTGCCGTCCTGTGGCTTGTTACCACCGTCATGTCCATCGTCTTCGTGATGAACTATGCCAAGAAGGTCAAGGCTGACAAGGGTTCCACCATCCTCTCGATGCAGGAGCTCAAGGACGCCGAAGAGGCACATGGCAAGGCTGCTTCCGAGGTCCACAAGGAGGTCAAGCTCACCGGTCGTCAGAAGGGTGTTCTGATCGCCTTCGCCTTCACCTTCGTCGTCATGATCGTCGGCTTCATCCCGCTGGCCGACCTCAACGAGGGCGTCGCCAACTTCTTTGACGCTGGCGCTGTCTACGATGCCGACGGTAATGCTGTCGTCCAGGGCTGGTCTGCCCTGATCACCGGCCTGCCCATTGGCCAGTGGTACTTCGACGAGGCTTCCACCTGGTTCTTCCTCATGGCTATCCTGATCGGTATCATCGGTGGCCTGTCCGAGAAGCAGATCGTCAACACCTTCATCACCGGCGCTGCCGACATGATGTCCGTTGTTCTCGTCATCGCCCTCGCCCGTGGCATCTCCGTCCTCATGGCTAGCACCGGCCTCGACGTCTTCGTCCTCGACGCTGCCGCCAATGCCCTGGCTGGCCTGTCCGGCGTTATCTTCGCTCCCATGAGCTTCCTGGTCTACTTCGGCCTGTCCTTCCTGATTCCTTCGACCTCCGGTATGGCCACCGTCTCCATGCCCATCATGGGACCGCTGGCTGTTAAGCTCGGCTTCTCGCCCGAGGTCATGGTCATGATCTTCTCCGCCGCCATCGGTGTCGTGAACCTGTTCACCCCGACCTCCGGCGCCATCATGGGCGGTCTCGCCCTGGCCAAGATCGAGTGGACGACCTGGCTCAAGTTTGCCCTTAAGCTCATCGTCGCGCTCTCCGTCGTCTGCGCCGTCATCCTGACCGTCGCCTGCGTGTTGCTCTAAGTACCCAACGGGTACCCCACGGAAACCTTGACGATCCTGTAAAGGATCATCTGGTCATCGTCTGTCCGGTGGGGTCAACCCACCGGTAGACTCCTACCTTTAGCCCCCTTCCGTTCCGTGCGCGGGAGGGGGCGCTCTTGTGTTCCGGCGTTTTACCAAACGCCGGAACCACTCGACGCTGCAAGCCCGCCAGAGCGGCAATCTGACGTTCAATCGTCGGGCATGGCCAAAAGGCCTATGCCCTCCTCTTTCACGTCACCTTGCTCGCTCTGGCGGGCTTTCGCTCATATGACCCAATCCGCTGTCAAGAG
>CATZMG010000058.1 GCA_958421655.1 uncultured Collinsella sp. | reverse complement strand
GTTGGGGATGTTCTTGAATGACTGGTCGTTTAAGAACGTCCCCAACGACTACCCCCCCCCTTATGTTGCGGTGGAATAGGGACTAAATGGGAGCCTCGGAGGCCAAAAGAGCCCCTATTCCACCGCAACTTCATGGGGATGTGTGACAATGCCCGTCGGAAAACATCTGCTGTCTTTGGGGGTCTATCTATGCTGTACGAGTTTTGTGCCGAGAACTTTGAGCGGGTGCCGGCGGCCATCGAGGCCGGTGCGGGGCGCATTGAGCTGTGTGACAACCTTGCCGTCGGTGGCACCACGCCTTCCGCCGGCGTTATTAGCGCTACAGTCAGCTACGCTCACGAGCATGACGCGCGAGTGATGTGCATGATTCGTCCGCGTGGTGGCGACTTTCATTACAACCAGGACGAGCTGCGCATGATGGAGATGGACCTGGGCCTTGCTGTGAGCGCCGGCGTTGACGGCCTGGTCTTTGGCTGCTGCAAGCCCTGTGCCGGCGGCTGGGCGCTCGACGAGCTTACGTTGGGCGCACTCGTGATGGCTGCGGGCTGCGCGACCGAGGAGTGCAAGCGTGAGCCCATCGACATCACCTTCCACATGGCGTTTGACCAGCTCTCGCCCGATGCTCAGCTCGACGCGATTGACATACTCGCCGACTGCGGCGTTACGCGCATTCTGACGCATGGTGGCACTGCCGGTACGCCGATCGAGGACAATTTCGAAAACCTGGCCCGCTTGATCGAGTATGCGGGCGACCGCTTGGCCATCCTTCCCGGAGGCGGCATCACTACGGCAAATCGCGACGCGGTCGCGGCGGCGCTCGGCGTCTCCGAGCTCCATGGCACCAAAATCGTGCCGCTGGAGGTATAGCCCGTGGCGCTGGTATTTGACGTTCAGCAGGCGAGCGGCAAGCCCGACGATAATCGTCGCCCTGGCACCACGTGCCCTTTTTGCGACACGGAGGGGCTCGCCAACATCATCCAGCGCGACGGTGACTGCATCTGGCTCGAGAATAAGTTCAAGACCTTGTGGGCCACCCGTCAGACCGTATTGATCGAGTCTGCCAATCACGACGCCGACTTGGTGACCTATGAACCGGATGAGCTGCATCATGTGATGCGGTTTGCCCTGGGCTGTTGGCAGCAGATGATCGATTCCCAGCAGTACCGCAGTGTGCTCATGTACAAGAACAAAGGCCCGCTTTCGGGCGGCAGCCTCGTCCATCCACACATGCAGATTGTGGGCTTGGAACAGGAAGACGGCTATGCGGCGCTGGCTTCCGCCAATTTCGAAGGCATCAATGTCTGGCAACAGGGGAGAATCTCGGTCAACATCTCAACCGAGCCGATCATGGGATTCTTTGAGGTCAACGTTTCAGCCCCGCAAGGTATCGCCGCCAGCGATGGCATGCGAGACCAAGCCGAGGCGGATTTCTTCGCCGATGCGATTCAGGTAGCCCTGCGCTATATCCTGCACGAGCACCACGGCGGTCGCGCGGAGTCGTACAACTTGTTCTTCTATCACTTGGGCGGCCGGACCATTGCCAAGGCGCTGCCGCGTTGGGTGGTTTCGCCCTACTTTGTCGGCTATCGTTTGGCCCAGGTCAATGCCGAGACCACGCTCGATATCGATGCTGAGCGCCTACGCGCGCATCTGGAAACGTTCGTATAGCAAGACTAACACCCGCGTAATGCGGACAGTCTAGCGTCCCATGGCGTCGCGGCCGGCTTCGACCCGCTTGCGCTGGGCGGCGCGCTCCTCGCCAGTCAGGCGCTCAAAGAGATGCCCGATAAGCGAGGCGAGCACCTGCTGAAACAGCGTGCCGCACATGACGGGAAATACGACCTCGCCGGGAAAATACTGTGTGGCGATGACGGCGCCCGAAGAGATATTACGCATGCCGCAGGTAAAGCACATGGTGGTCGTCTCGCTATACGGCAGGTGCAACGTGCGAGCGACCAGAATGCCCACGACAAAGCCGCTGATGGCGAACGCCAGAATAAAGAGGGCGACTTCCAAGCGCTCAGCATTCATGTGCAGCACGTACTCGCTCATGGCGGTGGAGTTGGACGCGATAACCCCCATCATCATGAACTTGCAGGCGGGCGAGAGCGCGGGGGAGAGCTTCTCGTGTCCCCAGCCGCGCGTAAGTTCGTTGATTACAATGCCGAGGATGGCAGGGATGGCAATCATAAAGGCCATGTTCTGCATCATGCTCGGCACATCGATTGCGACGGTGGCACCCAGCAGGAGCTTGAGCGTGAGCGGAATCGTCACGGGCGATATAACCGAGGACGTCAGGATGATGGTGAGCGCGAGCGGGCCGTTGCCGCCGAACATGCTGATCCACATAAAGGCGGTGACGGCCACGGGCACGCTGTACTCGAGCACGATGCCGCAGACGAGGTTGGGGTTGGAGCCAAAGAACAGTGAGCCCATGGCATACGCTGCGATGGGGATGAGCACAGCCGAGACAAATAACGCCAAAATCAGATGCAGGGGACGGCGGAACACCTCAGCTACCTGGTGGAAGGTGTTACTGAGCGCGCCTTGGAAGGTCATAAAGGCAAACAAGGTGGGAACGATGGGCTTGAGAACGCCGATCTGCTGAGGAAAGAGCACGCCGAGCGCCACGCAAATCGGAACGATGATCTGCATGTGCCCCGCGAGAAACTTGCCCAGTCCAACCCATTGCTTCATATGCTCTTGTGACTCCCTTTGCCCGTGAATCCGTTATGAATGGATATGCTAGACGCTCGCATGCGTCCGTGCGTCAGAAACGTTCGATTATTTCGAGGCTATTACTGCCCTCGTTTATCGAAACCACGGCGTGCTGGACGTTGTGCGTCCGCGCTGCACGGTATAATAAATCCGTTCAACAGATCTGCCTGCCGAAGCGGGCATACACAGAGGACTCATCGCTATGAACCGTGAGAGGTATCGCGGCGACCTGCCCCTATCGGGGGTGGGCGCCTATGTCATCGCTTAAGACGACGCATCGCTGGGCGGTCGCTCAGCAAAACCCCGAGCTCGAAAAGGAGCTTTCGGCTGGCCTGGGCATACCCGGGCTGGTGGCGCGCATTATGGTTGCGCACGGCATTACATCCATCGAGGAAGGCCAGCTATTTTTGACGCCTTCGCTCGATCGCGACTGGGCGGACCCGCTCGTTATTCCGGGCATGGCGGTCGTCGCCGACCGCGTTGAGCGTGCTATTCGCAGCCACGAGCGCATCGCCGTCTTTGGCGATTTTGACGTCGACGGCATTACGTCGACTTGTCTGTTGACCGAGGCGCTACGTTCGTTTGGCGCCGACGTCACGCCGTTTATTCCGCATCGCTTTGACGAGGGCTACGGCCTGTCGCGTGCGGCGCTCGACCGAGTCAACGAGCTCGCTCAACCCAACCTGATTGTGACCGTCGATAACGGTATTGCTGCCAAGGAAGAGGTCTCCTATCTGGAGAGCCTGGGGATCGATTTGGTGGTCACGGACCATCACGAGCCGTCCGACCAGGTGCCGCAGGGCGTGCCCCTGACCGACCCCAAGCTCGAGGATGAGGGTCCCTCGCGCGAGCTTGCCGGTGCCGGCGTGGCGCTTAAGCTGGTGCAGGTCCTGGGCGAGCGTTTAGGCAAGCCGTCGTATTGGCGTTCGCTGATAGAGGTCGCGGCGCTGGGCACTGTGTCCGACATGATGCCGCTCACGCCTGAGAATCGCGCACTGGTCGCCGAGGGCATCCAGCAGATGCGCGTGACGGCCCGTCCCGGCTATATCGCGCTTGCCGCACTTGCCAAGGCCGACCTTTCTACCATTACGGCTGACGGCCTGTCGTTTTCGCTCATCCCTCGTCTGAATGCTGCCGGCCGCATGGCCGATCCCAAGCTGGCGCTCGATCTGCTGCTTGCCCGCGATCCTATCGAGGCAAGCGCGTTGGCGGCCGAGCTCGAGGAGATCAACCGGCAGCGTCGCGAGATCGAGGCGGAGCTCACACGCGATGCCATGGCAAAGGTCGAGGAGACTTATGACGGCGGTCGCGCAATCGTCGTGGGTGGCGAGGGCTGGCACGAGGGCGTCAAGGGCATCGTGGCGAGCCGCCTGACCAATCGCTATCACGTGCCGGCGCTGCTCTTTTCGATCGAGGACGGCGTTGCACGCGGTTCGGGTCGCTCGGTGGGCAAGGTCAACCTGTTCGAAGCCGTAGAGCGCTGCTCCGACCTGCTGATTCGCCGCGGCGGACATGCCGGTGCGGTGGGCGTGACCATCGAGGCATCTAAGCTCGATGAGTTTCGTCGACGTCTTTCCGCCGTGTTGTCCGAGCTTCCCGCCGAGGACTTTGAGGACACCGACGAGGTTGCCGCCACGGTCGACCTTTCCGAGTTGAATATCGAGACCATCGAGCAGATTTCCCGCCTTGAGCCGTTTGGCCAGGGTAATAAGGTGCCGCTGCTGGCTGCCGAGGGCGTGACGATGTGTGATCGCGCCGTGGTGGGTAAGACCGGCGAGCATATGCGCTTCGTGGCGACGGATGGAGCCGCGAGCTTGCCGGCCATCATGTTTCGCGTACCGCAGATCGACAGGCTTATCAATTGCGACAGCGCCGTCGACTTGGTGTTCGAGGCCGTGGCCGAGCATTGGCAGGGACGTGTGAAGCCCAAGCTCATGATCAAAGATGTCTTGGTCCGCGATACCACGGTGCCCAATATCGACGATCCGGCATGTGAGCTTCGCCGCGGCGTGCAACCGGCGGATTCTGGCCTGCGCCTGGAGTCGCGTAAACGCGAGACGCTCGCCCAGCTTTCTTATACCGAGCTCACGCGCTCGCTTATCCATAGCTTTATCGGCTCGAATCAGCCACATCGCGCGCAGGTCGAGGCACTCGATGCTCTGGCCGATCACCAAAGTGTTCTGGCCGTCATGGGGACGGGGCGTGGCAAGTCACTCATCTTCCATGTGCACGCCGCGCGCGAGGCGGTCCTTCGTGGGCGTGCGAGCATCTTTGTCTATCCGCTGCGTGCGCTCGTTGCCGACCAGGCCTATCACCTCTCATCGACGATGGCTGCGCTCGGCATTGGCGTGGGCGTGTTGACCGGCGAGACCGTGGAAGCAGCGCGCGATGACGTGTTTGCCGGCCTGGCTTCGGGCCGCACCGGCATCGTACTCACGACGCCTGAGTTCCTGTCTATTCACCGCGATCGCTTTGCGCGTTCGGGGCGCATCGGCTTTGTCGTTATCGATGAGGCGCACCATGCCGGTCTTGCCAAGGGCGGCGACCGCAGCGCATACCTCGACATGCCCGATATCCTCAAGGCCCTGGGCGATCCGGTCGTTATGGCGGCGACGGCCACCGCGACGGCTCCGGTCGTTGCGGAGCTTGCCCGCGTGTTGCCGATTACCCGTACGGTGGTCGACGAGACCGTGCGCGAGAACTTGCAGCTCGAGGACGACCGCGATCTTGCGAGCCGCGAAAACCGCCTGGTGTCCATCGTCGCGACGGGGGAGAAGACCGTCATCTACGTCAACTCGCGTGATCAGTCCGTGGCGCTTGCCAAGACGCTACGCAAACGCGTTCCCGACTACGCGTCACATATCGCCTTTTACAACGCGGGCCTTACGCGCACCGACCGCCATCGCGTAGAGGAGGCGTTTCGAGACGGCAGCCTTAGCTGCATCGTCTCGACATCTGCCTTTGGCGAGGGCGTCAACCTTCCCGATATTCGCCATGTTGTGCTCTATCACATGCCGTTTGGCGCGATTGAGTTTAACCAGATGAGTGGCCGCGCCGGTCGCGATGGACAGCCCGCCGTGATTCACCTGCTCTATTCGTCGCGCGACGCCCGCATTAACGAGCGCCTACTCGACTGCTATGCGCCCGAGCGCGACGAGCTCGTCACGCTCTATCGAGCGCTGCAGACCATGTGGCGCTCCAACCGTGGTAAGACGGGGGATGATTCCTTTAGCGCGAGCGATATCGACATTGCGCAGATGTGCCTTGCAATCGACGCGCGCACGCCGGTCGATGAGCGCTCGGTGGCAAGCGGCCTGGGAATCTTCGAAGAACTCGGTTTCTGTCGCGTTTCGGGGTTTGACGACACCCGTCGCATCGCGATGGCCGAAAACCCCGGCCGCGTGCAATTGAGCAGGTCAATTCGCTATTTGGAGGGCTTGCGCTCGCGCATGGAGTTCTCGGCTTTCCGGAGCTGGGCGCTCGATTCGTGCGCTTCTGATATGCTAGCCAAAGTTAACCGCCCGATCGTACCGCGGGCCTAGGGGAAGGGGACCTCGATGGATGCCGCAGCCCGTACCGCCCATGATTCCACCCTCCAGCCGTTCTCGGAGATGGAGCACTATAAGCATGCCGATGAGCTGCCGCCCGAGATTATGGCGGACAGCTACGACAAGCTGGAGCGCCTGTGCCTCAAATATATGAATGAGGACGACTTCTCCAAGGTGGAACAAGCATACTGCTTTGCCGCCGAGAAGCACTGCAACCAAAAGCGCCGCTCGGGTGAGATGTACATTAACCATCCTGTCGAGGTGGCTATCATTCTGGCAGACCTCAAGATGGACTGCGACGTGGTGTGTGCTGCGTTGCTGCACGATACCGTCGAGGACACCGAGACCTCGCTCGCCGATGTTTCGGGTCTGTTTGGCGAAACCGTGGCAGAGCTCGTCGACGGCGTGACCAAGCTCACCAACATCGAAGTCGACAGCATGGACGAGAAGCAGGCCCTCACGCTGCGCAAGATGTTCCTCGCCATGTCCAAGGACATTCGCGTCATCATCGTCAAACTCGCCGACCGCCTGCATAACATGCGTACGTTGGCGGCCCTTCGCGAGGACCGCCGTCTGTTTAAGGCGCGCGAGACCATGGACGTGTACGCACCCTTGGCCGACCGCTTGGGCATGAGCTCTATCAAGTGGGAACTCGAGGACCTGTCCTTCTTTTACCTGGAGCCCGACGCCTACCAGCGCATCGCGCGCATGGTGGCAGAGTCGCGTGAGGTTCGCGAGCGCTATCTGACCGAGACTATCAAGACGCTCACCGATGAACTCAACCGCATTGGTCTGGAGGGCTTCCAGATCAACGGCCGCTCCAAGCACTATTGGTCCATCTACCAAAAGATGAAGCGCAAGGGCAAGGAATTCTCCGAGATCTACGACCTGGTGGCACTGCGCGTCATCACGCATTCGGTGCGCGATTGCTACTCCACGCTCGGCGCAGTGCATACGCTGTGGCACCCCATGCCTGGTCGCTTTAAAGACTATATCGCCATGCCCAAGGTCAATAACTACCAGTCGCTCCATACGACGGTTATCGGCCCCACAGCCCGTCCACTCGAGATTCAGATTCGAACCTATGAGATGCATGAGCAGGCCGAGTACGGCATTGCCGCCCACTGGCTATATAAGAAGTCGGGCGGTTCGTCTGCGTCTAAGACCAATGATGCCCAGCGTCTGGACGACCAGATTAACTGGCTCAAACATTCGCTCGATTGGGCTGCGTCTGATGAGATCACTGACGCCAAGGAATACCTGCATTCGCTGAAGGTCGACCTCTTCGATCAAGAGATCTTTGTCTTTACGCCCAAGGGCGAGGTCATGGCGCTTCGTGCCGGCTCCACGCCGCTCGACTTTGCCTATGCCGTTCACACCGAGGTGGGCAACCACTGCGTCGGCGCTAAGATCAACGGTGCGGTGGCCCCGCTCACGCACGAGATCAAGACGGGCGACCGCGTTGAAATCCTGACCAACAAGAGTTCCAAGCCGTCGCGTGATTGGCTTAAGATCGTCAAGACGCCTTCCGCCAAGTCAAAGATCCGTCGTTACTTCGCCGCCGCGACCAAAGACGATGACGCTGCTGCCGGCCGCGATATACTGGCCAAGGACCTGCGCAAACGCGGGTATGGCATCTCTACGCCGCGATCCACGCGTGCGCTCAACGCCGTGGCGGAGCAGTTTAACTACAAGCAGCTCGAGGACCTGTTCGCAGCCGTTGGTGCGGGCAAAGTCGCCCCACGTGCTGTGGGCAACAAGGTCGAGCAGATCTTGGACCCCAAGCCCGAGGAGCAGCTCACCAAGACCGAAGCCATTGCCGAGGTCGTCAAGCAGCCTGCCCGCGGCTCCAACCGCAAGCCGCAAAAGCGCGGCAAGAGCGCCAGCAACGGCATTATCGTCAAGGGCGAGAGCAACAGCGGTCTGTTGGTCCGTCTGGCGCATTGCTGCAATCCGGTGACGGGCGACGATATCGTCGGCTTCATTACGCGCGGTCGTGGCGTTTCGGTGCATCGCGCCAACTGCCCCAACGTCAAGGGTCTTATGGAGCATCCCGAGCGCATGATCGAAGTGGAGTGGGACGGCGCTGCCGACACTCTCTTCCAGGTCGAGATCGTGGTCGAGTGCCTGGACCGCATGGGCCTGCTCAAGGATGTCACCATTGCCATTGGCGATGCAGGCGGCAATATCCTTTCTGCCGCCACGTCGACCAACCGCGAGGGTATTGCAACCCTGCGCTTTATGGTCGAGATTTCGGACGCGAGTGGTCTGGATCCGCTGCTGGCCTCTATCAGCAGCGTTGACTCGGTCTACGACGCGCGCCGCCTGATGCCCGGCGAGGGTGGAGCCCAGCTTAAGCGCCGCGTTTAGTCGCGACGAACGTGCCACATTATCGATATTCGCTACACTCGAGGCATCGTTTGATGCCTCGAGTTCTATAGAGAGGAGAGGGGCATGAGTGCTGTGTCCTTGGATTTAACTCCCAAGGGATCGGTCGAGATCGAGACGCTCGTAAACGGTCCCATTCAGACCAATAGCTATGCTGTTATTTCGGACAATGAGTGCGTGATTATCGACCCCGCATGGGAAGGCGAGCGCTTGGTGGAGCATATTCGAGCCGAGCATCCCGGCGTACGCGTGCTTGGCGCCGTATGCACTCATGGCCATGCCGATCATGTTGGTGGTGTTGCCGGCGTGCGAACCACCGTTGGTGAGGGCTGCTGGTATGAGCTGTGCGCTAAGGATGTGGCGGTGCCGCATGCGAATATCGAGGAACAGCGAGCTATGTGGGGCATTGAGACGCCCGACCCCGGGGAGCCGACACGCCTGCTCGCCGAGGGCGATACAATCGAGGTGGGTGATATCTGCCTGCAGGTGATCGAGACGCCCGGTCACACACCGGGTGGCATTGTCTTGTTCGCCGCCACCGAGCAGGGAAGCATCGCCTTTGTTGGCGACACACTGTTCCCGGGCAGCCACGGCCGCACCGATCTCGCCGGTGGAGACGAGGCGGCGATTCTGCGCTCGCTCTCCAAGCTCGCCCGGCTTCTCCCGCCCGATACCGTTTGCCTAACCGGCCATGGCGATTCGACCACCATGGCACGCGAGCTCATGCAGAACCCTTTCATGCAGGTGTAGCTTTATAGTCAGCTTCTTAAGCACATGAAGCGTCCAAACGTCAAGCTATTTTTCCCCAACGGGTCAATTTCGTAGGGCAAACGGTCAAAAAAGTCTGTTTGGACGATATTCGTGAACAAACGAACGTTTATGCTCGGGTGCGCCGTGGTAAAATCACAGGCGTTATCGGAGCAACCTTACAGGAGGTTTCTTTTATGCTCGTCAACGCAGCAGACATGCTCAAGAAGGCCGAGGCCGGCAAGTACGGTCTCGGTGCCTTCAACACCAACAACCTCGAGTGGACGCTGGCTATTCTCCAGGCCGCTGAGGAGGCCAAGTCTCCGCTGATCCTTCAGTGCACCGCTGGTGCCGCTAAGTGGATGGGCGGTTTCAAGGTCTGCGCCGACATGGTCAAGGCTGCCGTCGAGGCCACGGGCGTTACCGTTCCCGTCGCCCTTCACCTCGATCACGGTTCTTACGAGGACTGCTTCAAGTGCATCGAGGCCGGCTTCACGTCCATCATGTATGACGGCTCTCACGAGGAGACCTTCCAGCTTAACCTCGACCGCACCAAGGAGCTCGTTGAGCTTGCCCACTCCAAGGGCATGTCCATCGAGGCCGAGGTCGGCGGCATCGGCGGCACCGAGGATGGCGTGACCTCCAGCGGCGAGCTCGCTGATCCTGCTGAGTGCAAGCAGATCGCTGACTTGGGCGTCGACTTCCTTGCCTGCGGTATCGGCAACATCCACGGCGTGTACCCTGCCGACTGGGCTGGCCTTTCCTTCGAGCGCCTGGGCGAGATCAAGGCTCAGACCGGCGACCTGCCCCTCGTTCTGCACGGTGGTACCGGCATCCCCGAGGATCAGATCAAGAAGGCCATCTCCCTGGGCATCTCCAAGATCAACGTCAACACCGACCTGCAGCTCGTCTTCGCCAAGGGCGTCCGCGAGTACATCGAGGCTGGCAAGGATCAGCAGGGCAAGGGCTTTGACCCCCGCAAGCTCCTCAAGCCTGGTCGCGACAACATCGTTGCCCGCACCAAGGAGCTCATGGAGGAGTTTGGCTCCGTCAACAAGGCGTAAGTAGCGGTTTAACTTTCCCGTCGGAGGCCCCGTTCACCCTACGCTTTTCCCTTGCACTCACCTGGCTTTGCCAGAAGTCGCGCAATGGGAAAAGCTTCGGGTGAACGGGGCCTCCTTCGTTAACTCGCTACAGGGTTACTGGGCTGAATTCATTTTTTTGACTACCGTTCGGTGGTGTTGGTGGCTCCCTTGTTGGGGCTTTCTTTTTTATCTCGCTACAATGGACTTCAAGCGTTCTAGTGACTTGGAGTTTTAGTATGGCTGTTGTTAATGTGTTGCCTTCGGATGGGAAGGTTATTGACGAGGGTCCTGTTGGTTGCTCTGTTGATGTTTGCTGTAATGACTTTCGTCATCTCGATATTGGACTACCGCCCGAGATTCTTCGACTCAAGGATGCCGGATATTTGACGCAGACTGTTGCGGCTTGTGATCGTCTTTTGGGGCAGAATCCCGATCCCTCGCTTGCTGCCTGCGTTCGTGCCGAGCGGTATCGCATGCTCGAGACGCCGCTTCATTTTTCGGTGTCGCGTGATCGGGCCATTGCGATGATTCGCGAGGAGTGGCCTGAGTTTACCGACGAGCAGTTTGATGACCTGATTAATCGTAAGCGAATTGACTGGCGCTTTATCGATGGCGAGCTGTTTGTTCTCGATAACTTCCTCGATTCGCTTCGCGTGTACCCCAAGGAGGTTCCGGGCCTGCGTCCCGATTCTACGGACGGCGTCGCGCTGCGTAACCAGATGCTCAGTGAGATGGAGTCGCAAAACGGGTTGGCTCGCGTCATCATGCTTAAGGCATCCGTGTCTGTCCCCGGTGCTCTGGAGGGAGAGGCTGTTCGCGCGTGGCTACCCGTTGCCGCTGCCTGCCGCCAGCAGTCTCATATCGAGGTTCTCGATATGACGTCGGAGGGGAATGTTGCCTCTGAAAACGTTTCGGCTCGTACTGCCTCTTGGACATCTTCGACTGAACATTCATTCTCGGTGACCTATCGCTATCACATCGATGCCGCCTATTGCGATATCTATGGTGGCGCGCTCCCATCGCATCCCTGTATGGACACGCCGCTGCCCGAGGACACTTCCGAGGACCGTCCGCACATTGCGTTTACGCCGTACCTGCGACAGCTGACGGAGCGTGTTATTGACGGGCTCGAGGATCCGCTCGATCGCGCTCGTGCTATCTATGATTACCTGACGCAGCATATCGACTATCGCTATCAGCCGCCGTACCTGCTTTTGGGATCTATTGCCGATGACTGCGCGCATTCGCTCCGTGGCGATTGCGGCGTTATGGCGCTCACGTTCATCACCATGTGCCGTATCGCGGGCGTGCCTGCCCGTTGGCAGAGCGGCCTGTATGTTGCGCCCGATTCGGTGGGGCCGCACGACTGGGCAGAGTTCTATACGCCGCAGACCGGTTGGCTCAACGCCGACGTGTCATTTGGATCTTCTGCTCGCAGGATGGGGGAGGAGTGGCGCCGCCATCACTACTTTGGCAATCTCGACCCGTGGCGTATGGTGGCCAACAATCGATTCCAGGCAGAGTTTGAGCCCTCTTTCGACGGCATGCGCGAGGACCCTTACGATAACCAGATGGGTGAGGCTTCGGTCGACGGTCGCGGATGCCGTCAGCGTGAGATGCTCCGCACGGTCGAACTCATCGAAATGCTCGAAGTTCCATTTTCGGACTAATCAACAGAAAGCTGTGATAAACTAACTCACGCATTACGTGCCCGAGTGGCGGAATTGGCAGACGCAGTGGACTCAAAATCCACCGTTGGCAACAACGTGCGAGTTCGAGTCTCGCCTCGGGCACCATACATGCAGCTGAGCGTTCAAGGGGGTTAAGACCCCCTTTTTCGTGCCGAACTCGCGTGAGCGCGCGGAGCGTTAAGCAAACAGGCCCGTGGCCTGTTTGTAGCGGAGCGTGGCGAGGGCGCCATGCGCCCGAAGCCCGGGGCTTCGCGAAGCGAAGGCCCTTCGAGTCTCGCCTCGGGCACCATACATGCAGCTGAGCGTTCAAGGGGGTCAAGACCCCCTTTTTCGTGTACGTAATGTGATAGCGCACTATACGTGTTATTATTCGCAAGGCGTTGTTCCCGCAATGCCCTAAAGAGGAACCCGAGGGTTCCCACCTTTTGGCGCCAATGAGCAGCTGACTGGTCATACAACTTAGATTCCCTTCCTCGTATCGAGGATGTCTATGTGTACGACCTGGTTGCAAAGAAGCGCCGGGTTATTTTTTTATGAATGGAGGTAGGGAAAATAGCTAAGTCTGATGACACCCGCATCAACGACGAGATCACTGCATCTTCGTGCCGTTTGATTGGCGTCGATGGCTCTCAGCTCGGCCTGTTCGCCATCCGCGATGCCCAGCGCGTCGCTGACGATCAGGGTCTCGACCTGGTCGAGATCGCTCCCAACGCGGAGCCGCCGGTCTGCAAGGTCATGGACTACGGTAAGTTCAAGTACCAGCAGGCCATGAAGGCCAAGGCCGCTCGTAAGAACCAGTCTAAGGTCGAGGTCAAGGAAATGAAGTTCCGGCCCAAGATCGACGTTGGCGATTACGAGACCAAGAAGGGCCACGTTCTGCGTTTCCTCAAGAAGGGCGCACGCGTTAAGATCACCATCATGTTCCGCGGCCGTGAGATGGCTCACCCGGAGCAGGGTCTTAACGTTCTCGAGCGTCTCGCCGAGGATCTCAAGCCTTACGCTACGGTCGAGTCCAAGCCTAAGATGGAAGGCCGTAACATGCTTATGCTGCTCGCCCCGATTAAGGGCGCCTTCGATGAGGATAAAGCGGCAAGCGATACCAAGTAACTAGTGTTCTGTAACCGATTAAGGAGTATTTCATGCCTAAGATGAAGTCCCACAGCGGCACCAAGAAGCGTTTCCGCAAGACTGGCACCGGCAAGCTTATGCGCGCCAAGGCTTTCAAGAGCCACATCCTGAGCAAGAAGTCCACCAAGCGTAAGCGTGGCTTCCGTCAGGAGACCGAGATCGCCGCTGCCGACCGCAAGGTCATCAAGTCGCGTCTCGCCTAAGTTCGCGTTCCCGTTTTTCGTTTTACCGTCTAGGAGTTGATAGAACATGGCACGTATTAAGCGCGCTGTTGCCGCCAAGAAGAAGCGCCGTACCGTTATGCACCGTGCGAAGGGTTACTACGGTGCCGCTTCGCGTACTTACAAGCATGCTAAAGAGCAGGTCCAGCACTCCCTGCAGTATCAGTATCGTGATCGCCGCAACAAGAAGCGCGAGATCCGCTCTCTCTGGATCACCCGCATCAACGCTGCCGCTCGCCTGAACGACATCTCTTACTCTCAGTTCATGCACGGCCTGAAGGTTGCCGGCATCGAGCTCGACCGCAAGGTTCTGGCTCAGATGGCTTACGAGGACATCGAGTCCTTCAACGAGCTGGCTGCCATTGCCAAGAAGGCTCTCGAGGCCTAATAGATTCTGTTGAATCGCCAGGGGAGTGTCGCACTGTGCGCGACACTCCCTCTTTTTTATCGAAAGCGCTGGTTTACAAAGCAAAAAGCGCGGGTAGAAAAACACTTACAGGTGACCGATCTTTATATGTCTCTTAACCGAAGGGTCATCATCTGATACGTGCGGTCTTGCTGCACTCGACTTTCTACTTCCAATATAGAAAGCCATAGATTGTGTAGGACTTGTGAAGAGTGGAATTGAGGTCCCACATCGCTTCGCGGTCTGGCAATATATCTCCTTGCCGCGCGGCCCGGTCGAACCGGATGTACCGCG
>CATZMG010000057.1 GCA_958421655.1 uncultured Collinsella sp. | reverse complement strand
CGACACGCATAAAAAGCCTCCCATTTCTCGTGTCCAAGAAATGGGAGGCAGTTCACACTACGTGCGGCGGGGGTTTTCGTCCTGCGGAGTGCGCCGGAAAGGAAGGTCGCCCTCGGGCCTGCGTTGCCTCGGCGCTGCCGTTACGGGCAATAACTAATCTGAATAAAGATGGTGCGCGGCCTTTTAGGCCGCGCTTTTGTTCAAGACTTTAGTCTGCTGGCCGCGCAGCGGCCAGCTTTAAACCACCCGCTACGCGGGTGGAGACAAACGGCTTTACAAAGCCACCCCTCCGACCGATATTGACGATTGTTCAGGCCGTCAAGAATTCGAGTCGAAGGGGTGGTCGCCATGGCCCAGAAGGCCTACAGCCTTTCCCACACGAAGTGGATGTGCAAGTACCACATCGTGTTCACGCCGAAGTATAGGCGCAAAGTGATCTACAACCAAATCAGGAGCGACATAGGGGAGATTCTCAGGAAGCTGTGCGAGCACAGGGGGATCGAGATAATCGAGGGGCACCTGATGCCCGACCACGCGCACGTGCTGCTGGCGATCCCGCCGAAGTACAGCGTCGCGAGCGTCATGGGCTACCTGAAGGGGAAGAGCTCGCTGGTGATATTCGACAGGCACGCCAACCTCAAGTACAAGTTCGGCAACAGGAAGTTCTGGGCGGAGGGCTACTACGTGTCCACCGTCGGCCTGAACGAGGCGACGGTCGCCAAGTACATCAGGGAGCAGGAGTCCCACGACATCGCGCTGGACAAGCTGAGCGTGAAGGAGTACGAGGACCCCTTCAAGAGGGGGTGATCCCGCCGGTTCGACCGGCGCGCCACGGGTCAAGATGCACTAGGCCTGGACGAAGTCCGGGCCCGCGCCTTTAGACGCGAGCCCGGGGCCCGTGGGTTATACCCTAAGAGCAAACCACCCTTTTTAAGGGTGGTTCTGATTTTGGTTTGCGCCATGTGGGGGCGGTGGCGACGTGCATTTTTGCGAGTATTCTGCAATCGAAGGCCCCTGCATACCGACCTCGGGCAGAAATCCGTGCTCGTCGATGCTTTTCACGAATAATAAGCGGGGTTATGGGCTGGCAGCGTTTGATTTGCGGGGATATTCGCGGTCTTTGGCATTTATCGTGGCGCCCGAAGCTGTCGGGCATGTTGAATACTCCCAAAAATGCACGGCGCCTTGAGGGGGACCTTTGCGAAAAAGGAAACCGCCCCGTCGAAGTATGCATTCGACGGGGCGTTTTATGCATATACCCGATTGAGGATACGCTGCGGATCTGTTAGAACTTGATGGTCGGTGCCTGGCGGGCAGCCTCGGCGGCCTCGAAGCCCTGGCGCTCCTTAAACTGGAAGATGCCGGCAAAGATGACGGCCGGGAAGGTCTGGATGGCGTTGTTGTAGCTAAGCACGCAGTCGTTGTAGCTCTGGCGCGCGTAGCTCACCTTATTCTCGGTGTCTTCGAGCGTGGCCTGGAGCTGCATAAAGTTGGTGTTCGCCTTAAGATCGGGGTAGGCCTCGGCCACGGCGAAGAGCTGGCGCAGGGCGCCGGTCAGCACGTTGTCGGCTTCCATCTTGGCTTCGGGCGTGGTGGCGCTCACGGCGGCGTTACGCGCGTTGACCACGGCGGCAAGCGTATCTTGCTCGTGTTTGGCGTAGCCCTTGACGGTCTCGACCAGGTTAGGGATCAGGTCGTTGCGGCGCTGCAGCTGCGTGTCGATGTTCTGCCAGGCGTTATCAATGCGATTGCGCTTGGTGACCATGTTGTTGTAGATGCCGGCGATGGCGCAGACAATCACAATGACAACAACGATGCCGATGATGACGGTAATCATGATGTCTCCGTTTCGAATGGCCGCGGCGGCATGCGCCAGCTGCCGTTGGTATAACGCTACTAGTATACCCACAACGTTTTGCCGTGCCGAACTTTCCGGCAAGCGTTATGTTTTCGGCGGGGTCGGTACCGGGGCAAAGCGCGCGAGGTACAGGTGTAAGATATGCGACAGATTGACGAGTGTTGTCTTTGCCCTGAGGATGGCGATACCAGTGGACCTTCGCATTAAGAAAACCTACCGCGCCCTGTTCGATGCCTTCACCGAGCTTCTCGAGGAGCATCGTTTTGAGGACCTGACGGTTGCCATGCTGTGCGACCGCGCCATGATTCGCCGCACGACGTTCTACAAGCACTTTCGCGACAAGAACGATTACTTTGCCTTTTATATCGATGAGCTCATGTCGGGCTTGCCGCAAAAACAGCCCGATGAGGCCGGCGCAGTGTCTGCCGAGGACGTGCGCGCGCTTCGGCACGCGATTTTGGACGATGCTATGGATTTGATTCTGACGCACGAGCGGCTCATGGATAACATTTTGGCAAGCAGCATGTCGGGCATGTTGACCAACGTTATTTGCGACCGCATTGCCCGCTCCATCCGCGAGCGCGTGATGAACGTGCTTGCCGAGGATGCCCTGGCCCCCGTGTCACTTGAGACGACGTCTGAGTTTGTCGCCGGCGGTATTATTCGACTTTTCACGATATGGTGGGAATCGGGTCACGATCTTGAGCGTCGACCTGAGATAGCCGACGTGGTCGATGCACTGTTTGAGCGGACCATGACACCGGTGAATCACTAAGGTGGCGGAGAGAGGGGGATTCGAACCCCCGGAACGCTCTCGCGCTCAACGGTTTTCAAGACCGCCGCATTCAACCGCTCTGCCATCTCTCCGTGAGTCGTAATGATAGCATCGTTTTGAATTTGCAACAGGGAAGGCGAACGATGACGATCACCGAAATCGACGAGAAGTTCATGCGCGAGGCGTTGGCGGAGGCGCGAGCCGCCGCGGCGGTGGGCGAGGTGCCCATCGGAGCCGTAGTGGTGCGCGACGGCGAGATCGTCGCGAGGGCGCACAATCGGCGCGAGCTCGATCAGGATCCTTCGGCTCATGCAGAGTTCGCGGCCCTGTGCGCTGCCGCTCGGTCGCTCGGTCGCTGGCGCCTTTCCGACTGTACGGTCTATGTGACGTTGGAACCCTGCTGCATGTGCGCAGGCCTTATGGTTAACGCGCGCGTGGAGCGCTGCGTGTATGGCGCGGCTGATGCCAAGGCCGGCGCGCTGGGTTCGCTGTATGACCTGAATGCCGATTCGCGCCTGAATCATCGGTTTAACGTGACGGCTGGGGTCCTGGCGGATGAATGCCGCGAGCTCCTGAGTAACTATTTTGGCGGTCTGCGCGGAGCGGGCGGCGCTGATTGCGGTTGTGGGGCCGATCTTGAAGCACACGCCGCTCACGCCGCAGCGCTTGCAGGTGTCGGTGAGGATGCTGGCACGGCGGTTGACTTTGGACCCGCGTGCCGCCGGCCCCGCCGTGTGCTGTTGGCGATTGATTCCTTTAAGGGCAGCGTTTCGAGTGCGCAGGCGGAGGCGGCGGTTGCCGAAGGCGTGCGCCGCGTGTGGTCCGATGCCCAGGTGGCCGCATTGCCGCTGGCGGATGGCGGCGAGGGGACGCTCGATGCCGTTGCCGCGTGCGGCGGTGAGATTGTGACCTGCGAGGTGGCAGGTCCCTTGGGCGACCGCGTGTCTGCCCAGATGCTGGCGGACGACGAGCGCGACTCGGCTGTAATTGAGATGGCCGAGGCGGCGGGTATTGGGTATTCACCCTGCACGGAATCGGCGGCGCTTGCGGCTTCGACCTATGGCGTGGGCGAGCTGATACTCCGTGCGGTTCGCGCCGGGGCAAAGACTATCTATATTGGTCTGGGTGGCAGCGCCACCAACGACGGTGGCGCCGGCATGCTGCAGGCGCTGGGCGCGCGTCTTGTCGATGATCGTGGCTGCGATATCGCGCCGGGGCTCGCGGGCCTTGAACACGTGGCGAGTATCGATTTGGCACCGGCGCTTCGGGCGCTGAATGGCGCACGCATCGTCGTGCTGTCCGATGTCGAGAATCCGCTCGTGGGGCGTCGAGGCGCACTGGCGGTGTTTGGTGGGCAGAAGGGTTTGCCGACGGGTGATGCCGAGGTGCTGCGCGGGTACGACAGCTGGATGGTCGGCTATGGTCGCCTGCTCGATGCGGCAATTACCGGGGCGCGGGCTCAGGGGTTGTTGCGCGTGCCCGAGGGTGCGCGGACATTTGGCTCGGTGCTCGGCGTGCCCGGCGCCGGTGCCGCCGGCGGCCTGGGCGCCGCGCTGCTAGCGCTCGGTGCGGAGCTACGCTCGGGCGTGGAGACGGTGCTTGATCTGATTGGGTTTGACGAGCACGTGCGCGATGTCGACCTGGTCATAACGGGCGAGGGCAATATGGACGAGCAATCCGCAGCCGGTAAGGCGCCGGTGGGCGTGGCCCGTCGTGCGAAACGCTATGGCAAGCCGGTTGTTGCCGTCGTGGGCGGTCGTGCCGACAACCTGGATGCGGTGTATGGGCAGGGCGTCGACCTGGTTTTGCCGGTCTGCCGCAAGCCCATGGGCCTTGAGCTGGCGCTCGATCCCCAGGAAGCCACAACCAACCTCATCTGCGCCGGCGAAGCGGCCGCCCAAGCCTACGACCTTGGCCGCATCTAAAAGTAGTCAAAAAAGCCCCGTCCCAAATTAGCTACCTTGCCCCATCGGGCTGGAGCGGGTAAGATATATCGAGCGCCTAGCGCGTTCGATGGGTTCGGATGACGACATGTTCCGAATCTGGTCAGGTCCGGAAGGAAGCAGCCATAAGGAGCCTCTGTCGGGCATCCGAATCCACCGAGCGCGCGGGCGCTTTTTGGTGTCGCGACATGGCCCGGCCGGCGGCGAGGTATTTGGTGTCTCGCTGGTCCTCGGCTTCGCCTGCGGGATCGCTCGACTACCAAACATCTCGCCGCCGGCCGGGCCCCGTCGTCCAAAAATCACCCGTAAGGGCGCGTTTATCTGAACAATTCAATCCCGTGCTTTGTGGAACTCGCTGGCTTTGCCAAAGCATTGGCGGCTACGGGCCTTGGGCGCTAGTGACCGTTGCCCTTACGTCTGTAACGAGTTGCTTACGCATCTCCAGGGTTCGCCGTACTATCATGAATCAGATTGAATTGAAATGATGATAGGGAGCGCCTATACATGATTGAGCTGCTCAGGCGTTTTGGTGGTAAGTATCGCCGGTATATGGTGATTGGCCCTGCGTGCAAGTTGATCGAAGTGATCTTCGACCTGCTTACGCCGCTGGTGATTGCCCAGATGATCGATAAAGGTATCGGCGCGCACGACGTGAGTGCCGTCGTCCGCTACGGCATGGTGCTCGCCGCTATGGCCGTGATCGGCATCTCGTTTACGCTCGTTTGCCAAAAGATGGCGGCGCTCACCTCGCAGGGCATGGGTACTGACATTCGCGGCGCACTCTACCAGCACATCAACAAGCTGAGCTATGCCGAACTCGATCGCTTTGGCACGCCGTCGCTCATTACGCGCATTACCAACGACGTCAACCAGGTGCAGCTCGCCGTGGCGCTGGGCGTGCGTATGCTCATCCGCTGGCCTTTCCTGGCGGTGGGCTCCATGGTCGCGGCCCTTGCCATCGACCTTAAGCTCGGCATGATCTTTTTGATCTGCACGCCCGCCATCGGCCTGGTGTTTTGGTTTGTCATGGCGCGCTGCATCCCGTACTACAAGCAGCTGCAGGCAAAGCTCGATCGCATCGCGCTTATTTGCCGCGAGGGACTTTCGGGCGCCCGCGTGGTCCGGGCGTTTGTGCGCGAGGGTCACGAGCGTGAGCGTTTTGCTCGTGCGGCCGAGGACCAGGCGCGTGTCGCAATCGCGGTGGGCAAGCTCTCGTCGATTCTCAACCCCGTCACGTTTTTGGTGATGAACCTGGGCGTGTGCGCCATCCTGTGGGTGGGTGGCATCCAGGTCAACGTGGGCGAGCTCACGCAGGGCCAGGCCATGGCGTTCGTCAACTACATGACGCAGACCCTGACCTCTATCGTCTACGTCGCCAACCTGGTCGTGGTCTTTACCAAGGCGAGCGCCAGTGCGTCGCGTCTCAACGAGGTGCTCAATTGCGTGCCGAGTATTACCGACGAGGGCAACCAGCCGGTTGCGCTGCCCGAGCCGAGCGCGATGGGCAACGCTGTCCCGGTCCCCGCGCTGAGCCTGAGCCATGCGAGCTTCTCCTTTGGCGCGGGCGCCGCCAACGCTGTCAATGACGTGACCCTGGAGCTGCCGCTGGGCAAAACGCTCGGCATTATCGGCGGCACGGGCAGCGGTAAGTCGACGCTCGTCTCGCTCATCCCGCGCCTGTACGACACAGGCGTCGGCAGCGTGAGCGTAATGGGCGCCGACGTGCGCGCCTGGCCGCTCGATCAGCTGCGCCATGTGGTCGCGACCGTACCGCAGCGCGCGTCGCTCGTGAGTGGCACGATCCGCAGCAACCTAACCTGGCGCGACGAGTCGGCAACCGATGAGGAACTGTGGGCGGCGCTCGAAATGGCGCAGGCCAGCGAGTTCGTGCGCAACAAGCCGCAGGGGCTCGACGCCCCGGTCGAGGCGGGCGGCAAGAACTTCAGCGGCGGTCAGCGCCAGCGCCTGACCATTGCGCGCGCCTTAGTGGGCTCGCCGCAGATCCTGATTATGGATGACTCCGCCTCGGCGCTCGACTTTAAGACCGATGCGGCGCTTCGCCACGCCATCCGCGAGCGCAGCGTACGCGGTGCCGCCGAGGGCGGGCTCCCGCTGACCACGGTGATCGTGAGCCAGCGTGTCTCGACCGTGCGCGATGCCGACGTGATCTGCGTGCTCGACCACGGCTCGGTCGCGGGCCTGGGTACGCACGAGGAGCTGTACGCAAGCTGCCAACTCTATCGCGAGATTTGCCAGTCGCAGCTTCGTCGCGAGGAGCTCGAGGGTCAGCAGGGGAGCGCGACGCCCACGTCTGTCCCGGCTGCCCCGGCATCCACTTGCGCAAAGGAGGGCTGCTAAATGAATCCGTATACTTCTTCCGGTTCGGTCGCCACGATGACGGCCAACGTGTCCGGCAACGATAACCTCAACGACTTGGGTGACGGCCCGCGTCAGCCCGGCGACCCCGAGCGCTACCCCGTGGGCGCGGTAACTCGCCGCCTGCTGGGCTACGTCCGTCCGCATCGCATTTCGTTTACGGCGTCGTTTGCGAGCGCCGCCATCTCGGTGATCTTGCAGCTCTATACGCCCATCCTCATCGGCGAGGGCATCGACCTCATCGTTGCCGCCGGGCAGGTGGACTTTGACGTGCTGCTGCCGCTCGTTACCAAGCTCGCGATTGTCGTGGTGGGCGCGGCGGCTTTCCAGTGGTTGCAGGGCTACTGCGTCAACCGTCTGTCCTACGAGACGGTGCGCGACATGCGCGTGGAGGCGAGCGACAAGCTCAGCCGCATGCCGCTCAGCTTTATCGACGGCCATGCCCACGGCGACCTCATGAGCCGCGTGGTCAACGATGTCGATCAGGTGGGTGACGGCCTGCTGCAGGGCTTTACGCAGCTCTTTACCGGCGTCATCACCATCGTGGGCACGCTCGCGTTTATGCTCTCCATCAACCTGACCATGACGCTTGTGGTGGTGCTCGTCACGCCGCTTTCCATCTTTGCGGCCGGTGCCATCGCCAAGTTTTCCAATAAGAGCTTCACTGCTCAACAGCGCATCCAGGGCCAACTCGGCGCTCATATCGAGGAGTATGTGGGTGAGCAAAAGCTCGTGGACGCCTTCGCCTACGGCCCACACGCTCAACAGCGCTTTGATGTTCTCAACGCCGATCTCTATACGGCGGGCGAGCGCGCGCAGTTTATGGGTTCGCTTTCTAACCCCGGTACGCGCTTCATCAATAACATCATCTATGCCATGGTCGCCGTAATCGGCTGCGCGGGCGTGATCACGGGCGTGCCTGCGGCGCTCACGGTGGGCGGCGTGCAGATTTTCCTGTCCTACGCCAACCAGTACACTAAACCGTTCAACGAGGTCACGAACGTCATCACGCAGATCCAGACCGCGTACGCCTCGGCGCGCCGCATGTTCGCGCTGCTCGATGCGCGCGAGCAAGAGCCCGATGCCGTGGATGCCATTGAACTCGCCGCCCCGAAGGGCGAGGTTTCGTTTGAGCATGTGGACTTTAGCTATGTGCCCGAACGCAAGCTGCTGCAGGATATCTGCATCGAGGCCAAGCCCGGTATGCGCTTTGCCCTCGTCGGTCCCACGGGCTGCGGCAAGACGACGCTCATCAACCTGCTGCTGCGCTTTTACGATATCGATGCCGGGCGCATCGTGGTCGATGGCCGCTCCTCGCGTGACTACACGCGTGCGAGCCTGCGCCGCGCCTTTGGCATGGTGCTGCAGGACACCTGGCTGTTCGAGGGCACGGTGGCCGAAAACATCGCTTACGGTTGCCCCGATGCCACGCGCGAGCAGATCGTCGAGGCCGCCAAGCGCGCTCATGCGCATAAGTTTATCGTGCAGCTGCCAGGCGGCTACGATACGGTGATCGGCGAGGACGGCGGCACGTTTAGCCAGGGTCAAAAACAGCTGCTGTGCATCGCGCGCGTCATGCTCACCGATCCGGCGATTCTGCTGCTGGACGAGGCAACGTCGAGCATCGATACGCGTACCGAGCTGCAGGTGCAGGCGGCATTCGACGAGCTCATGGCCGGTCGCACAAGCTTTGTCGTGGCGCACCGCCTGAGCACCATCCGCAACGCCGACTGCATTCTGGTGATGCGCGACGGCCAGATTATCGAGCGCGGCACGCACGACGAGCTGCTAGCGGCAGGCGGCTTCTACGCCGAACTCTACCGCAGCCAGTTTGCCCAGTAACGTGGCGCCCATGTCGCCAATCGGCAGAAGGTGGTTTACATCTGTCACGTTAGTACTAAGATATTCATCTAATAAATTGCATTAGTGGCTTTAGTTTTGGGGGAAACGAGCAACGTGACTATGACATGCTCTTTGGTGGTCAACAGCAAGAGCGGTAATACCAGGATGGTTTCGGGCGCGATCAAGCGTGCCCTGCAGGCTGCAGACGTCGAGTTTATCCACGCTGCCGCGCTGAGCGACGACGCGGATGCAGATCAAGTTGCGCGCGAGGCGCAGGGTGCCTGCGCGGCCGACACGGTACTCGTCGGTTTTTGGTGTGACAAGGGCGCCTGCACGCCTTCGGTCGCGGCGCTGCTCTCCGCTCTGCACGGCAAGCGCGTTTTCCTCTTTGGTACCTGCGGCTTTGGTGCTGATCAGAGCTATTACCAGCAGATTATCGATCGCGTGACCTCCAATTTGGCCGATGATGCCGAGCTGGTGGGCTGGGCGATGTGCCAGGGCAAGATGGGTCCCGCGGTCAAACAGCGCTACGAGGCCATGCTCGAGCAAGATCCCGACAACGCCCGCTTTAGAATGCTGCTCGACAACTGGGTTGCCGCAAAGGATCACCCCACCAAGGAAGATCTGGACCATATGGCGGCGGCGGCCAAGAAGGCCGTGCTGGGGGAGTAGCTCCCATCGCTGACGGCGGTCGGTCCATCTTTCTAAATGAAACGTCCTCCCGGGCGTCGGGGCACGAAGTTCCCTGCTCTACAGTCCTGCGCAAGACGAAGGCCACATTAAGTGGCCTTCTTTGCGTGCGGAACTCGCGATGAACTTCGTGCCCCGCCGTCCGGGGGGACGCCTCTTTATTGATGGGAGGCCTGATAGGTCGATGGTTCCGTGCCCGGATGCGTCCAAAGTGGGACGGGCTTTCCGGATGGGCAGGCTTTCGAAAAATGCGTCCCGGAATTTGCCTTTGGAATGGGACGTAGTTTCCCGTTGAGGTGCTTTGCGGAAAGTGCATCCCACTCTGGGCGGTCGAAGTGGGACACGCTTTCCCAAAGGCGCTCCAATGGGAAATTGCGTCCCATTATTCGGTCAAGAAACGGGATGCATTTTCCCAATGAGAGCAAAACCGGAAAATGCATCCCACAATCAGCCCTCAAAGTGGGACGCCGTTTCCCAATGAGGCTCAAGCGGAAAATGCATCCCGGAATTTGCGCTCAAAGTGGGATGCGGTTTCCGGTTGAGGGTCTAAGGGGAAAGTGCGTCCCAGAATCGACGCTTGAAATGGGATGCAGTTTCCCGATGAGGCACTCGACGGAAAATACATCCCAGAAATGGCCTTTGAGCTGGGATAAGATTTCCGCGGCATCTCGGATTCTAAAAATGAGACACGCCGTTGGCGAAAATGAGACACGTGATATCGGGCATCGGATGTATCATTTGCAAAAATGAGTCCACTCCACTCGAATAAAGCGAGGTCCCTCATGTACGTTCCACACCCCCGTATCCGTAGGCTGTCGAAAATCCCGCTTGTTGGGACGGCGGCGCTTGCTGCGTTGATCGCCACGAGCGTCGCCTGCTTCACGGCCACGCCCCAGGTTGCCCAGGCGGCAGACGCGCCCGCAATCACCGATATGACCGAGCAGGATTATCAAGCCCTGGGTCTGGGCACGAGCGAGGACATTCCGGCCGATACCGTTGGCCCCTATTCCACTGATACCCCCACGACGTTTGCCACGCGCAGCGAGGTCTATATGGCAGCTAACGGTAGCCATGGCAATCGCTACACTCTGCGCGACAAGCTCGAGAACGTCGAGCGCGGTGACATTGGCGGCAGCAGCAAACTCACCGATGGCTATGGAAGTGTGTGGGGCGCCGCAAAGTTCTGGCAAAACGTCAACAACTTCGATACGAACAGCGATCTCTACAAGCATAGCGACTACGGTGGCGGCACCTGGTCGTACCTAAGCAACAATGAGTCCTCAACAGTACTCGCCAACGACAACAACGGTTTCTCGGGCATTCACGCCACGAGTGTTGAGTTCTGCAGCGACGCCAGCACGGGCAAAAAGAGCCGCGTTGCCGAGCTCCGTGCCTACGGCGACAGTTCCTCCACGACGATTGACGGCAAGTCATACGCCGGAAAGGTTGAGCTGGTCCTCTACTCGTTTAGCAACGGGCGTACGCGCACTCTCGACACACACCTGCCGGTGACGGTCAACACTAATATGATGTACGAAGGCCGTTTTAAGTACCTGGATGCCGGTTACCTGCAAGAGCACGACGCCGTCTTTGATGTCGAGGCGGGCGATGTCGATGGCGACGGCGTCGACGAGCTTTTTGTCTACGCGGGCTGCTATGTCGACGAGAACGGCGTGCGCAAGGCTGTAGTCGACATGTATGACTTGGAGGGCGGCAACTGGAAGCAAAGCGTCGTCAAGATCGATGCCGGTAACGCCGCGGACTACACCACGCACAACAAGGGCGGGAACGACTCCTGGACGCAGCTTCAGTCAGCTCCTGTCGTTTCGCTAGCGGCCGGCGACCTCGATCGCGATTTTTGCGATGACCTCGCCATCGTGGTCTCGGCACCCTACGGCAAGAAGAATATTGATAAGTCGACGCATTGCGAGCTGTTTTCGTGGGATGCATCCAAGGGTGCGCTCGTCCATGTCGATGCTCTGGGCGACGCGGGCGCAATCTCCCTCTCCGCGAACGGCAAGACCATGGTCGCTGCGAATGCGACATTCGGCACGTTTGCCGCCTACGATGAAGAAGGAAAGAAGACGGGTGAAACCGTCACGGGTCTTATTCTTGCGGGCTATGACTGGCAACGCAGCGCTTTTGATTACGGCGCTTCTGACGGCAGCAAGGGGCTGTACGGCGCGCTGTACCGCTACGCGTATTTTGACTCGGAGTCTGGCGAGTTCAAGCTTTCCGATTGCAAGGAATACAGAGACGGGCTCCTCGCCTCCTATGGGCTGATGCATGTGCCCAACAGCGCATGGAAGGATAGCGCTCAGGATAAGCGCTATCCGTGCACCTTGGCGCCTATTGCCCTTGCCACTGCCAACCTTGACGGCCTGTCCGAGCAGCTGGCGGTCGACGAGGTGCTCGTGGGCGGCGATGTGTTCCGCGACTTTGCCTGCAACACGGCACAGAGCGGGGCTCAGGGCTTGGGGTCCATGGTCGGAACCATGAGCATGAGCGGTCAGCAATACAACAGCAGCAACAAGCATGACCACAAGGGTATAGAGCAGGTGTGGATCAGCGACGTCAAGGCGGGCAGCGTCTCGGGTTCGGACCGCTATAACGAGAGCTTTATCGCTGTGGTGGGCAAGCACCGCGACGAGGACCTGCGCAAGAACGATGACTACTATTGGATGACCGCCTCGCATTTTTCGCTCGACGAGAACGGAAAGGTGCGCCGCGGCGAGGAGCAGGTGATTAGCGAGAGCAACCGTCGCGGCACTACCTACGGCACATTTATCTCGCTCGCGCTGCCCGATGTCGACAACGACAGCGTCAAGATCACGTACAAGGACCGCTACAAGGTCTATACCAACCCGCGCGTGCTTGCCGTGCTGCAGGATGCGCCCTATGTTGAGGATCTGGAGCAGGCATACGGCTATCTGGTGTTGGGCGGCACGTCATACGGAGAGGAAAAGGGCACGGGGACATCCCAGGGCTATACCATTGGCGCCGAGTTGGGCGTTGCCGTCGAGGTGCAGACCGGTCCGCCCCTGGTCGCGATGAATGCTTCAGTCGATTTTGCCGCCGAGGGATGCTATGACTACCGGAGCGAGCGCACGGTCAGCGCAAGCGTAAGCTATGAGTCGCATGCCGGCGAGGGTGACAAGGCCGTGCTCTACACGATTCCGATGGTCTATTACGAGTATGAGATCGAAAATGAGGAAACTGGTGGCAAGGGCGTGATGGCGGCGCCCGTGTCGCTCGGCGCGCAGACCTCGGTCGTTAACGTCGAGGCCTATGACCGCATTGCCAAACAGCACAATATGACGCCGCTCAGCTACTTTTTGACCAACCGGTCGGGAGAACCCGGAACCTATCAAACGACGCTCAACGGCGAGACTCCCGTTGGGGATTCCTTTGGCCTGGGCAAGCCTGGCGTAACGCGCGCCTACACGCACGATGGGTTTAACGGCGCCGCCGCGCAGTCGGGGGCGAGCATTGAGCAGACCATCGAAGTCGAGGAGGGCAAGGAGCAGGAGCTCGAGCTCGGCTTGACGCTGAACGGCAGCGTTGTCATGGGCGCGAAGCTCGCAAAGCACGAGTTGTTTGGCGGCCTGTGCTTTGGTGCCAACGCCGGCTTTACTACGGGTAACTCCTCGAGTGAATCGACCGAATACGGCGGCACCGTCGACAACCTGCCCGAGGCCGCGCAGGGCAAGTACGGTTTTGTGTGGCGTCTGGGCGTCAACGCGGTGGATGTCGACAAGTTCGAGGCAGACTCGGGCGACAAGCTCGGCACCAAGGACACCGACCAGTTCTGGATCGTGGGCTATGACGTTAAGGACGTCGAGATGCCCGACGCGCCGGCCGTGACGGGCTTTACGGCAAACGCCGTCGATTCGACCAGCGTTACGTTTAGCTGGGACGATGTACTCGCAAACAAGAGTGGCTTTAGCTACGGCGTGGGCATGCTGCAGAGCAATGCGGCGGATGCGGTCGTCAATAGCTGGAAGATTGCCGACAACACGCAGACCTCGCTCAAGTGGGATGGGCTGCAGCCCAATACGGAGTATCGATTCGCCATCGCCGCCGTTAAGAATGGATCCACGACCGAAACAGGTATTCGCTCGGCAATCATCACGGTCAAGACCATGCCCGATGGCATGACGATGACCGTGAGCGGACCTGCGGCGGATGCTGCGGAGGGGTCGGATCTTGGATACGACTCTTCGGTTGAGCGCACGGCGGGAAGCCACCTGACGCTCTCGGCGATTGGCCATGTGAAGCAACTCGGTGCCGACGATAGCGAAACAGGGCTGGCACCGACCTATATGTGGTACCGCAAGGGCCGCGGCGAGACAGAGTTTAAGCTCGTGGGTGCCGATGGCAACCTCGCGGCTGGAACGGCCTCAAAGCTCGAGATTGACCTGACCGCAGACGATGACGGTGCGCAGTATTACTGCCACGTGGGATACAACGACGTGGGCCTCGACACCGGCACGACGCTCGTGAATATCGAGGCCGAGGAGACAGCGCCCACAACGGTGAACGCCACCCCGATCCGCACGCGCCGCCTGTTCTCACAGGCAAGTGCGGGCGCCAAGAAGTTCCTGGACCATACGCTGGTAAACACCGCCGGCCCAACCGATTCCGAAGGCTCAAAGGACCCCGAGACTCCTGAGACCCCGACGAACCCGGACAAGCCCAAGTCCGACAACGGAGCTAAGACCGACACCAAGGTCAAGACTACGACCACAGCGAAGAACCTCGCAAACACCGGCGACCAAACATTCGCCCTAGTCGCCACCGCAGCAGCAGCGGGAGCAACGCTCGTAGTGATGGCCCTCATCATGCTGATCAAACGCCGCAAAACCCACTAGCAGCCAGTCGAACAAATCGACAAACCAAAAGACCCGGGTAGCCAACCAACTTGGCTACCCG
>CATZMG010000056.1 GCA_958421655.1 uncultured Collinsella sp. | reverse complement strand
AGGGTCTGACTACGAATCAGAACGTCATAGGTTCGAATCCTATACGCCGCACCAACTGAACTTTAAAGCCTCCGGTAACGGAGGCTTTTCTTATATGTCGACATACTTGAGGAGTTGCTTTCGCCGTGTTTGAAAGTATCGAGTCGATCGACTGCATCAAATGAGTAAAAATCAAATTCAATAACTTTTTTTGAAAAACGCTTGACGATTATTCAGTTCATGTGCATAATAATCAACAAGTCGCGGCGTTACCTCAGCTGGATAGAGGGTCTGACTACGAATCAGAACGTCATAGGTTCGAATCCTATACGCCGCACCATTTGAGATTAAAGCTCCCGGCAACGGGGGCTTTTCTTTTACGTAAACACCGCATTGATTCGAACCTCGGTCGAGGCGCGGGCGTAAAGCGGACGATTTCCTGTCGACTCGTGTAAGATTCCGAGTAGATGTCGCGACTTATTCGCGACCACTCCTTCTTCAAGCGACCGATCAGGGTGATACTTCGTGGCAGAGCGTCCGACATACAAGCTCAGGTTTCTCGATCCCAAAAAGCGCTTTCCGGCGATGCCCGAGCAGCCTGCGGGACGCTCATATGGCGTGGTCTGGAAACTCTTTGGCGAGGATCAGCATGAATCTTGCTATGTCGTCGAATTCGTTGGCAAAAGTCATGTGTCGCTTTTGGGTTACGTAAGCGTTTCGGGCGAGGTGTACAAGGTGGACCGCCCCGTTAGCGAGACTCCGCTGCCCAACGATCCCGACATGGAACTGGTCCTTGACGAGTCGGACTCCGGTATTGGTGAGATTGTGGTTCGGGGAGCCAACGGCACAATGCGCGCGTGCGCGCGAACCGTCGGCTCTCCCGAAGGCCCCATGCGCGAGCAGTCCGACCACGAGACATGGAATTCGACCCGCTCCCTTCCTTACGGCGAGTTCATGGCATCGATGTTCCTGCGCTATGTGATATTCGCTGACTCCGAAAATGCCATTGCGAGCACGGCGGACGCCGGCGGACTCGACGAGGGTATGCAAAATGTTATCGACAAGATCAAGCTCGTAAAGTTGCCCGAGCCGGTCGAGGTGTTTTTGGGCTTTAACACGACACCGCTACCTGACGCTATCGAGACGCTGCTCTACCGCGTTGACCATGCCGAGAATCCGAGCGGTATCGAGCGCTATGCCGCCGCCCTTATGAGTGAAATTGACTTGCCCCGCTTGCGCACCATCGCCGCTAAGTCCGAGATGAGCCTGGCTCGCATCGAGCGCTCAAAGCTTTTCTATCTCAATTTTGATCGCAGCCTGCTGGACCAGGACGAGATTGACATGCTGCTTGCCATCGAGTGCCGTCTTAACCGTCTCTCCGGCATCCTTGAGCACATCGGGGCCGGATTGGTCCCTGCGGCATCCTCGCCGAGCCTTGAGGGCTGCGCGCTCTTTGATGCGTGGCATATCGCCAAGACGACCAACGATGTTCCCCGACTGCTCGATACGGCCTCGAGCGATAACCCGTGGGGCAAACCGGGTACGGTGGCTTGCCAGCCGGGCGGTGAGTGGGATGTGCGTACCCGCTTCGCGCGTATTGTCGAGGCACTAAACGTGGTCACACGGCTCGACTATACCTATCGGGCAAACGTTGCCGAGGGGATTATGCTCGTTCGGTTTGGGCACTCTGTCGTTGATGCCATGCCGCAACGTGAATACGACGCTCAAGATGACGCCTGGCGCGAGCTGGACGAGGACACGCGCGCGATCTGGGCCGTGGAGCACGATGCGCGCGTGGCGCTCACGCTTGCGGCAGCGTGTTTTGCCGCGGGCACCTGCATCACGCGCTGCTATGTGCAGATTGCTGCTCCCGACAGTGGGCAGGGCGAGCGCGTTGTCGCAACATATTTCTTTGGGCGCGTGGCCTATCTGGCCGATTGCGTGTCTGTCGCCAAGGATCTTGAGAGCATGGACATGGACGATATGCCGTGCAAGCGTGTGCTTGAGGCATATGAGTCAACCGCTCCGGAGACGATTGAACCTGCGGAGGTTCATGCTCGTCCGCGTGATGACCATCGCATGCTGCCGCCGGCGCTGCGCGATCTGCTGCTTGCCGATACGGCTGACGAGCTGGAGGTCATGGAAGAGGACGACGACCCATACGTGGCCCGTGTTGTTGAATTGCGCGAGCAGGCAAAAGTCGACCGTACGGGTGCTTTTGAAGGCTTTTCCCGTCTTGTCGAGGAGTTGGAGGCCAAGTGCGCCGTCGCCGAGCTTTTGGCGACAGGTCCGGTTCAAACGCAGTTTTGCGATAACCAGCTGGTGCGCATGGTGCTACCGGTGTTGGAAGAAGACCGCTCTGTGCGAATCCTTCGTGCGCCCGATGCGCTGTACTTTGCCCAGCACGAGATCTGCAGCTTTTACGCCGAGCAAGAGGACTTTGAACGAGCACTGCCCGAGGTGCGCCATCTTTACGATCTGGCGCGCTCGTCCATGCAGTCGCACTTTGCGCTCATCAACGTGCTTGCGCGTCTGGAGCGCTTTGACGAGATTATCGAGGTGGCGCGCCACGGCCTACGTATTGCCAGCGATCGTTCTGCAATCGGCTACCTGTTCTATCGCTTGGCGTTTGCCTATTGGAATTGCGATCAGCTCGACCTGGCGCTGGCTTGTTACCGTCTGGTGCCGCGCGGCGAGGAGTCGGGCAGCAGCGCGCTGGAAGAAATGCAGGGCCTTATGAACGAGATGGGCGTCAGCGAGCCTCCGACGTTCGAGGAAGCGGTCGAGACCATCCACAAGGCTGGACTAGAGCTGCCGCCAGTGTCCGCCGTGACGAATCAGCTGGCAGATGCCGCTGTGCAACTGGTCGACAACGGTTTCTTTTTCCTGGCGCGCGGTTGTATCTTCCAAATGTGGCGCACCATGGGCAACGACGAGCTCGGCTCCCTCAACCGCTCGCTGGGGTAGGCGAAGCTTTCAAGAAGGAAAGGCTGCTAGGCAATTAGAAAATTTCCTCTTGCCCATCCTTGGCTGTTTGGTTACTATAGAACGGCTGTTACGGAGAGCTGACCGAGAGGCCGAAGGTGCTCGCCTGCTAAGCGAGTATGCCCCAAAAGGGCATCTGGGGTTCGAATCCCCAGCTCTCCGCCAGTATGACTTGAAAGAAGGGTCCCATTTGGGGCCCTTTTTTGTGCGGAGAAAGGAGGCTGGGGATTCGAACCCTCAAAAAAAGAGGCATCCTTTCGGACGCCTCCTTTCAGCGGACTTATTATTCTTGCGCACTACACCTCGGGCGCCTTGGCGACAGTCTCGCTTTCTGCCGTGAGCGGGCGGTTGTCGATGCGACGGCCCAAGCGATCGAGCTTCACGAGCAGCCATTCAATGGGATTCGGCCCTGCGCCTTCCTCGTCGGCAACCAGGTCCATGACGGCGATCTTGGTGCCGTCCTGCTTGAGCGTGACGCTACCCACCTTGTCGCCCACATGCACCGTGCCCGAAAGATCGTCGTAGCTAACCTTTTCGGTCACCTCGCCGGCAAGGGAAAACACGGTCGCTTGCGCCGTGGGATCGGCGAGTGTGGCGTCGATCGTCTTATCCGTCCAGTCGGTTTGGCCAATGCGCGCCATAAGCGGGTTGCCGTTGGCGGTCTTTTCCTGTGTGTTGGCGATTGCGACCGTCACCTTGTGGCCGTAGTACCAGTTGGCAAGGGTGGCGGTATCGGTAAAGCGCTGGTCGGTGGTGGTGGAGTTCAAAGCGACGGTGTAGATCTCGTCGCCGTCGCGGTTGTAGGCGCTCGTGAAGCAGTAGCCCGCGTCGTCGGTGGTGCCGGTCTTGCCACCGATGTTGCCATCTTGGCCCAGCAAATAGTTATGCGTGTCCATGGAATGCGAATGGTCGGTGCCGTCGGCGCCCGTGACCTCGATCCAGGAATCCTCGCTCGCTACGACCTCGCGGATCGTGTCGTTTTTCATGGCCTCCTGCATCATCAGCGCTACGTCGTGTGCGGTTGAGTGCATATCGCCAGCCCACTCATCAAAGTCCAGACCATGCGGGTTTTCAAAAAGCGTACCGGTGCAGCCGAGCTTCTTAGCGCGCTCGTTCATGGCCTTCACAAAGGTCGCCTCGGCGTCTTTGGTCTTAGGGTCGATCTTCTTGCCCACATATTCGGCGAGCACGACGGCGGCGTCGTTGCCCGAGGGAATCATCAGGCCGCGCAGTGCCTGCTCCACGGTAAGCTCGTCACCTTCGAGCAAGCCGGCGGTCGAATTACCCACGGTGGCTGCGTCGTTGCTCACCGTGACCTTCTCGTCCATCTTGCAATTCTCGACGGTTAGGATTGCGGTCATGACCTTGGTGATCGAGGCGATTTTAACCTGCTCATCGGCGCCGCGCCCATAGTAGACGGTGCCGTCTTTGCCCATGACGAGCGCATTGGTCGCATCGATATCGGGCAGATTTTCGGCCGTGATGCCGCGCGCATCGGCGGTTTTGCCGCAAACATTGTCGGTCGTGAGCACTTGGGCGCCGGCGACGGTGGGCACGCCAGCGGCAAGGGCGATAGCGCAGACAAAGCCGGCGGCAAGCTGAGCTGAGCGCTTTGCAAAAGAGGTGAGGGACTTCACAGATTTCGCTTTCGACGGGATGGTCTCTTCTGGAACTAGAGTATATCGTTTGCCGGTGTCGGCGATCATCGCGTGCGTGCGTGGCCCACATCCGCGCCCGAACGGGCACAAGGGTGCTTAAGGCCGACTTAATCACCCACGCTTGTTGTGTGTGGCATGCGTCCCCTCGGGCATAATGGAGCGCGAGAGGAGCACGCATGAACGAGCACATTTTGGTAGTTGATGACGAAAAGGCCATCGCCGACTTGGTTGGTATCTACCTTACAAAAGAAGGCTTTGACGTACAGGTCGCCTATAGCGGGGCCGATGCTGCCAAGGCAATCTTGGAGCAGGAGTTCGATCTTGCGCTGCTGGATGTCATGCTGCCCGATATCGATGGGCTTGAGTTGCTGCGTACGATCCGTTCCAGCCATACCTATCCCGTGATCATGCTGACGGCGCGCGATGCCCAGCAAGACAAGATCGAGGGCCTTTCGCTTGGCGCGGACGATTACGTGGTTAAGCCGTTCCGTCCGCTTGAGCTCATCGCGCGCGTGCATGCTCAGCTTCGCCGCTACACCAGCTACGGTAGCCGCGCGCAGGTGGCCGAGTCGCCGATCATCCAGCTCGACGGCCTGGAGATCAACCGCGATGCTCGTTCCGTAATGGTGGACGGTGCGCCGGTGCGCCTCACGCCCATCGAGTATTCCATCTTGCTGTATCTGGTCGAGCATCGCGGCAGTGTGGTGGCCGTGGAGGATCTGTTCCGCGCGGTGTGGAACGAGGATTTTATGCCCGGCTCCAACAATACGGTGATGGTGCACATTCGCCACCTGCGCGAAAAGATCGGTGACGACGCTCAAAAGCCGCGCTTTATCAAAAACGTCTGGGGCGTCGGCTACATAATCGAATAACGTCTTTGATGGTGGGGAAGTGGACATGACAAAAGACGATAGGCAGGCATTCGAGGTGCCCGATCGACTCTTTGAATACGTGAGGTCGGTCGTCGACAACCGCGCGCTTGCAACGGTGCTGCTCTTTTTGCTGAGCCTGCTGCTGATTGGCATCGATAACATCGCTGGAATCTTGGCGGTGCTGCTTGTCGGCTTTTTGCTGATCGATCGATTTGAAATCGTACGCCGCTGCGTGGTGATTGGCGGTGCCGCGTGGGCCATGACGTTGGCGATTGGCGCCATGGCACTCGGCGGCATCGAAGGGCCGGTGCTGTTCGATGCCGGCTTTGTATTCAACATGCTTGGCTTTGTGCTGGCGCTTGCCGTGTGCGTGCTGTTCTTTTGCGGCCGCGCCCTGTACTACCAGGGCTATGAGCAGGGCGAGCAGCATGCCGATTGTGTGCTGGCCGCTCGTATTCAAGATCGCCTGATCGATCACCCCGACACCTGGGACAACATCGACGGCGACTTCCTGGAGGTCGAGGGCGCACTCAACCGTGTGCGCGATCGCGAGCGCAGGGTGCAGCAGGCCTTGCGTGACGAGTCTCATCGCAAGGACGACCTGGTCACGTACTTGGCACATGACCTACGCACCCCGCTTGCCAGTGTGGTGGGCTATCTTTCGCTGCTGCAAGAGGCTCCCGAGCTGCCGGTTGAGCAACGTGCGCACTTTACGGGCGTGGCTCTCGACAAGGCGCACCGGCTCGATGCGCTCATCGAGGAGTTCTTCGATATCACGCGCTTTGACTTCCACGATATCGTGCTCACGCGCGGCTATGTTGATCTGGGGTTGCTGCTGGCTCAGGTGGCTGACGAGTTCTATCCCATCCTCAACGAGCAGCATAAGGAAGCCCAAGTTGATATTCGCGAGGACCTGACGGTGCTCGTGGATGGCGACAAGATGGCCCGCGTGTTCAACAACATCATGAAAAACGCCGTCGCCTATAGCTATGAGGGCTCGACTATCACGATTGAGGCCGGGCGCCAAGACGATGGCGGCGTGCGCGTGCGCTTTATCAATCAGGGCGATCCTATCCCTGCGGCTAAGCTCAAGGTGATCTTTGAGAAGTTCTATCGCTTGGATGCGGCGCGTGCGACCAATCGCGGTGGTGCCGGTCTGGGCCTTGCTATTGCCAAGGAGATCATCGCGGCACACGGCGGTACCGTTGCATGTGAATCGACGCCCGAACACACAATATTCACCATCGAGCTGCCCGCCGCATAGCCAGCGTGCCCTTACAAACACTTGACAATGCGCTCACGTGCATATGAGCCGCGATTCCTACTATCGATACTGCTGAATTGATATCGATGTGGAGGTATGCGGTATGACGGCTGCTGCGGCTGTGGAGCCCACGGAGCTTGAAGAACTCATGAAAGCGCAGGCCGAGGCCGCGCGCGAGCGCGAGGTTGGGGATGCGACTCGCCCCACGGCAGAGGATCTTGCCGCCTCGCCGACGCGCATCGACGTCGAGGGCCTCGACCTGTTCTATGGCGACCATCATGCGCTCAAGGACGTGAATATCAAGATCCGCGACAAGCAGATCACCTCGTTTATCGGGCCTTCGGGCTGCGGAAAGTCCACGTTGCTGCGCTGCTTTAACCGCATGAACGACGGCATCAAGGATTGCCGAATCGAGGGCAAGATCGCGCTCGATGGTCAAGATATCCTGGGCGACTACGACATCTGCCGCTTGCGCCAGCGCGTGGGCATGGTGTTCCAGCGCCCCAACCCGTTTCCCATGAGCATCTACGACAACGTCGCGTATGGTCCGCGCGGCATGGGTGTGCGCGATCGCGCTGTGCTGGATGAGCTGGTCGAGGACTCCCTTCGTCGCGCTGCGCTATGGGATGAGGTCAAGGACAAGCTCAAAGAGTCGGGCCTGGGTCTTTCGGGTGGACAGCAGCAGCGCCTGTGCATCGCCCGCGCGCTTGCCGTGCAGCCCGACATTCTGCTGATGGACGAGCCGACCTCGGCGCTCGACCCCGTGTCGACGCTCGTGGTGGAGCAGCTGGCCTGCGAGCTCAAGGAGGCCTGTACGCTCGTGGTCGTTACGCACAATATGCAGCAGGCAGCGCGTATCTCCGACTCGGTCGCGTTTTTCTTGCTGGGTGAGTTGGTGGAGCACGCGCCCACCGCGCAACTCTTCAAGAATCCGACCGATCCGCGCACGGCGGATTATTTGACGGGACGTTTTGGCTGATACCATCTAGTAAAGGTACCTTTAGGGTTAAGATGCGGTCATGCCGGCCGCAAAGGGGTTCAACATGATCTATTACGTCGAGGACGATGACAACATCAGGGATTTGACGGTCTATGCACTGCGCAAACAGGGAATCGAGGCCGAAGGCTTTTCGTGCGACGGCGAGTTTAAGGCCGCCGTGGCGCGACGGGTACCCGATGCCGTCCTGCTCGACATCATGCTGCCCGATACCGATGGCTTGGCGATTATGCGCCGCCTGCGTGCCGATCGCCTGACGGCGACGGTGCCCATCATGATGCTCACCGCCAAGGACACCGAGCTCGACAAGGTCATGGCGCTCGATGGCGGCGCCGACGATTACCTGACCAAGCCGTTCTCGCTTATGGAACTCGCTAGCCGTTGCCGTGCGCTGCTGCGCCGCGGCGGCATGGTCAAGCAGGCGAGCGATGTACTCAGCGTGGGCGATATCGTACTTTCGCCCAGCCACCGCGAAGTGACTGTTGCCGGTGAACCGCTCAAGCTCACGCTGCGCGAATTCGACCTGCTCGAGTACCTCATGCGCAAGCCCGGCGTGGTCTTTACCCGCGAGTCGCTGCTGCAGAGCGTATGGGGCTGGGACTTCGACGGCGGTTCGCGCACCGTTGACGTGCACGTGCAGACGCTTCGCCAAAAACTGGGCGAGCATGCCGGCGCCATCGAGACCGTGCGCGGCGTGGGCTACCGCTTGGCCGAGCCTTCTGCCGGTGATGGTGCCGAAGGTGACGACACCGCGGCCACCGCATCGGAGGAGTAACCCGTGGTCTTCGCCCCCCAGGGAAAACATACGCTGTCGCACCGCGTTTTTGTGACGATCTTTGTCTGCGCCATGGCGGTTATCGTGGCGTTTACGGTGCTGGGCGCGTTCTTTGTGCAAAATACCCTGGCAGATGCCGCGAGTGCCAACCTTTCTCAGGAAACCGAGCTCATTGCTGCCGCCCTCGACGAGCAGCAGGAGCCTATTGCCTTTCTGCGCAGTCTCGATCGCGAGGACTTGCGCATCACGCTGATCAACAAAGACGGGTCGGTTGCCTACGACAACGAGGCGTCGCCTTCTATGCTGCCCAATCACGGCGATCGTCCCGAGGTCGTCAAGGCTTTCGAGAGCGGATCGGGTTCTGCGGAGCGCGCAAGCTCCACGCTCGACGAGATTATGCTGTACCGAGCTGTTCGACTTAATAACGGCCAGGTTGTTCGCTTGGCGCAGGCCCAACCTGGCATTGCGGCTATTCTCATGTCTCTTGTGGCGCCGATGCTGCTTATCGCGGCAGCGGGCGCGGTGCTCTCGTTTTTCTTGGCGCGCCGCGAATCCCGTGCCATCATCGCGCCGCTGCAAGAGGTCGATCTGGACCATCCGCGCCGCAGCTACGAGCATGCTTATGCCGAGATGGTTCCCATGCTTGAGCGTATCGAGTCGCAACGCCAGGAGCTCAAGCGTCAGATGGCGGTGCTGGCGGACAACGACCGTATGCGCCGCGAGTTCACGGCGAATATCACTCATGAGCTCAAGACGCCGCTTACGGCGATTTCGGGCTATGCCGAGCTCATCGCAAACGGCATGGTCGAGGGCGAGGACGACCTGCGCAACTTTGGCGGTCGCATCTATCGTGAGGCGGGCCGCTTGGCAGCGCTTGTCAACGATATCCTTACGCTGTCTAACTTGGACGAGGCCGAGCGTGCAACTGAGGGCGAGGCGGTGCCCATTGGGTCCACGGAGCCTATTGAGCTCTCGCGTGCCATCTACGCGGTTGAGCAGCGTCTTGAACAGGTCGCCCGTCAGGCGAATGTGACGATAAGTCATGAGACCAAGCCTGTGGTCATCGAAGGCGTGTCGCGCTTGATCGACGAGCTCATCTATAATCTGGCAAGCAATGCCATCCGCTACAATCGACCCGGCGGTACGGTTACACTGCAGTGCGGCACCAACGACGAAGGCCATCCGTTCCTCGCGGTCGCCGACACGGGAATCGGTATCGCGCCTGAAGAACAGGGCAAGGTATTTGAGCGGTTCTATCGCGTGGACAAGAGTAGGTCCAAGGCACGCGGCGGAACCGGTCTGGGGCTTGCCATTGTCAAGCATGCGGCCCTGTATCATCACGCCACGCTCGATCTGTCGAGTGGGTTGGGCGTGGGAACCACCATTACGGTGACGTTTCCCATACAGCAGGACGAGCCATTCGCATAGCGATACAACATAGATATTGATGTAGACGCCGCATTTGACTTTCGGGTGCGGCGTTGTTGTGCAATTTTACGATTGCTTCCGACATTTTTACAGGAGAGCCTGTTTCTTATGTATAGAGTTTGGTCTCGGTAAAAAGATGCGATAACATACGGACAGTTTTGTCAATCCGAACTGGGGAAATGAAAGGCAAGCTGCATGACCCTTCTCGAACTGTTCCAGCTGCTCAAAAAGCACCTTAAGCTGGTCATCACCCTTCCGGTGGTCTGCGCGATCGCCATGGGCATCGTGTCCTTTGTTGCGATGGACAACACCTACACCGCGACGACGAGCATGTACATTCTCGCCAAGACCGACGATAGCGGTCAGATGAGCTACAACGATCTCTCGGCGAGCCAGATGCTTTCCAACGATATCGCCACGCTGCTGGATAGCGATAGCGTCAAGAGCGGCGCAGCCAATGAACTGGGCCTCACCGATCTGGATGACTACAAGGTGTCTGTTTCCTCCGAGACCACCACGCGTGTCATTACGCTTTCGGTTACCGGCACCGATGCCAAGGAGACGGCTAAGGTCGCAAAGGCCATAGCCAGCTCGGTGAGTACGGTCGCTCAGAACGTCGGCGCTGCCCAGAGCATCAACGTTATCGACGAGGCTAAGACCCCCGAAGCCCCCAACGGTCCCAAGCGTATGCTGTACGTTGCTGTCGCGTTCCTCGCGGGCATCTTTATCGCAGTTGCCTATGTCGTTTTGGCAGACATGCTCAATACCCGCATCCGCGGTGCCGAAGAGGCAGAAGAGCTCCTGGGCATTCCCGTTGTTGGCCGAATTCCGGCTATGAAAGGTGGTAAATAGGCATGGCTAAGGCAAAGAACACTGACAAGCTCGTTGTGCAGAATGCCGCCAAGACCCTTCTGGCCAACATCCGCTTTGCGAGCGTGGACGACCCCATTCGCACCATCACCGTTACCTCCTCGATTCCCAACGAGGGCAAGTCTACGGTTTCCATTAACCTTGCCCAAGCTATCGCCACCAGCGGCAAGTCCGTGCTCCTGGTCGAGGCCGATATGCGTCGCAGGTCCCTTGCCGATATGCTCGGCGTTCGCTCCCGCGGCGGACTCTATGCAGTCCTGTCCGAGCAGGTTTCTATCGACCAGGCGATTGTCGAGACAGGTCAGAAGAATTTCTACTTCCTCGATGCCGAGCCGCACATTCCCAATCCTGCCGACATCATCGTCTCTCACCGCTTTGCCAAGCTGGTAAAGGCACTGTCCGCCAAGTTCCAGTACGTCATCTTTGATGCTCCCCCGGTCGGCACCTTCATCGATGCTGCCGAGATCGCAAGTCTGACCGACGGTGCGCTTTTTGTCGTGCGTGAGGATTTCACCAAGCGCGAGGAGGCGCTCAACGCCATCGGTCAGCTTAAAAAGTCCGAGAAGGTCAAGCTCATCGGTACCGTTATGAACTACTGCGAGACCGAGACCAGCGAGTACTACTACTCCTACTACACCAAGGACGGTAAGAAGGTGAAGAAGGGCTCCGACGATCAGGGGACTTCCAAAAAGGGCATCTTCACCAACCGAGCAAACGTTTAGTTGATTAAGGCTGACCTATGCGTGACATTCATTGCCATATCTTGCCGGGTGTAGACGACGGCGCCGCCGATCTCGATGAGAGCTTGGCGATGCTCGAGGCTGCCAAGCGGGCTGGTGTAACCAGAATTGTTTGCACTCCTCACTGCCGTGATCCCTATTTTGATTACGACAAGATGTGGGATGCCTTTGAGCTGCTGCGTGATAACGCTGACGGTTTTCCGCTCCAGATGGGCTTCGAGGTCAACCATCGAAAGCTCGTTGAGCTTGGTATCGATGCCGCGGAGCACTTGCATTTCGATGGAACCAATGAGTTCCTGCTCGAGCTTTCGACGCATGCCGATGCGTATGCGTTTAGAGAGTACGAGAACACGATTTACGATTTGCAGTGCCGTGGCTACCAGGTGATCATCGCTCATCCTGAGCGCTATCGTGCGGTTCAAAAGGATGTAAGCGTGGCGGAGCGCCTGGTCGATATGGGCTGCAAGCTGCAGGCTTCGGCGGACTTTATTGCCGGCGGTCGCTTTGGTCGCGAGAAAAAGCCGGCACAGCGCCTGTTCGATCAGAACCTGTACAGCTTCATCGCGAGCGATGCCCATAACGTGGGTCATTACGACTGCCTGGCGAAGGCTCGCGCGAAGTTTAGCGTGCGCGGAGCTCATTTTCGCTAAAATCTGTCCCTACGTTCGCATTGAATGAAAGGGCAGCCATGGATATCCAACTTAAGACGGGATGCTTTGATGACGCGGCGTTGGTGCGCCGCGTCGTTTTTATGGACGAGCAGGGCTACGAGAATGAGTTCGACGCTATCGACGAGGATCCGAACTGCATTCATGTGACGCTCTATGTAGACGGCGGGCTTGCCGGCTGCTCGCGCGTATTTCCCGAAGAGCTTGAGCGCGCGGCTGACGCAGAGGCTCCGGTGTCGCCGGCGTGCGACTTGGACGAAGGCGTCGCGGCGGGGGAGACCTACATTATGGGGCGCGTGGCTGTGCTGCCGAGCATGCGCCGTCTCGGTCTGGCGAGCAAGATTGTCGAGGCCAGTGATACGTGCGCGCGTGATGCCGGCGCCAAGCTCATTAAGCTGCATGCGCAGGAATACGTGCTGCCGCTCTATATAAAGGCGGGCTACACGCAAATTGCCCCGGTAGACTACGAAGACGAGGGCCAGCCCCATGTCTGGATGGCCAAGCGCGTAGATGGCAGATAGGGACGTTCCTTTCCTGCCGGCAGTTGGGGACACTCCTTGGTAATCGGTGCATCGGAGCGCTTAGACATACAGTTTTTCGATTCCGTATGTATATATGCGCGCTAATGGGTTATAAAATCTAAGTCTGAACATAGCAGGTCTGCGATGCGGCTCGGGCAACCGGGCCGTTTTTGCGGGCGGGGGTAGCGCGAAAGGACTGCACATGCGTCAATTTAAGACCGAGAGCAAAAAACTGCTCGACCTCATGATCAACTCCATCTACACCAATAAGGAAATCTTCCTGCGCGAGCTTATCTCCAACGCGAGCGACGCCGTCGACAAGCTCAACTTTAAGAGCCTGCAGGACCCGAGTGTCAAGCTCGACCAGGGCGACCTGGCTATTCGCGTCTCTTTTGATAAAGACGCCCGCACCATTATCATCTCGGATAACGGCATTGGCATGACCGCCGAGGAGCTCGAGCGCAATCTGGGCACCATCGCCCATTCCGGCTCCGAGGAGTTTAAGACCGAGAACGCCGAACAACAGGGCTCCGATGTCGACATCATCGGCCAGTTTGGCGTGGGCTTCTACTCTGCCTTTATGGTTGCCAGCCACGTAAAGGTTGTCAGCCGCGCCTATGGCGAGGACACCGCTCACGTGTGGGAGTCTGATGGTCTTGAGGGTTACACCATCGAAGACGGCGAGCGCGCCGAGCACGGCACCGATGTCATCCTGACGCTGCGCGAGAACGAGAAGCTCGACGCCGACGGCGAGGCCGAGACCTACGATCGCTTCCTGACCGAGTGGGGCCTCAAGAGCCTGATTCAGCAGTACAGCAACTATGTGCGCTACCCGATTCAGATGATGGTGAGCAAGAGCCGCCAGAAACCCAAGCCCGAGGACGCCGGCGACGACTACAAGCCCGAGTACGAGGACTACCAGGAGCTCGAGACCATCAACTCCATGACGCCGATTTGGAAAAAGCGCAGCTCCGACGTTGAGCAGAAGGATTACAACGAGTTCTACAAGTCCACGTTCCACGACTTTGACGATCCCGCGCGCACTATCAGCTTCCATGCCGAGGGTACGCTTGAGTACGATGCGCTGCTGTTTGTGCCAGGACGCGCTCCGTTCGATCTGTACAGCAAGGACTACGAGAAGGGCCTGGCGCTCTACAGTTCCAACGTGCTGATTATGGAGAAGTGCGACGACTTGCTGCCCGACTACTACAACTTTGTGCGCGGTGTCGTGGACTCTGCCGACGTGACGCTCAATATTTCGCGTGAGACGCTGCAACAGAACCGTCAGCTCAAGGCTATCGCCAAGCGTGTGGAAAAGAAGATTACCGCCGACCTTGAGGACATGCGCGACAACGACCGCGAGGCATACGAGAAGTTCTTTGAGAACTTTGGTCGCGGTCTGAAGTACGGCATCTACTCGAGCTACGGCATGAAGGCCGACGAGCTCGCCGACCTGCTGCTGTTCTGGTCTGCCAAGGAGCAGAAGATGATCACCCTTGCCGAGTATGCCAAGGGCATGCCCGAGGGCCAGAAGGCAATCTACTATGCCGCCGGCGATTCGCGCGAGCGTCTGGCCAAGATGCCCGTCGTGAAGGGCGTGCTCGACCGCGGCTACGATGTACTGCTGCTGACGCAGGACGTGGATGAGTTTACCTTCCAGGCCATGCGTGAGTACGTGGCTGCCGATATGCCCAAGGTCTACGAGGATGACGCTGCTCGCGAGGCTGCCGAGAAGGCAGTTGCCGATGGTGCCGAGCCCGAGGTCGAGGATCGTCACCTGGAGCTTAAGAACGTCGCGACCGGCGATCTTGACATGGCGACCGATGACGAGAAGAAGGAGGCCGAGGACGCCACCAAGGAAAACGAGGATCTCTTTAACGCTATGAAGGAGGCGCTCGGTGACAAGGTCGAGAAGGTTGCCGTCTCTGCGCGTCTGACTGACGCTCCCGCCTGCATCACCACCGAGGGTCCGCTTTCGCTCGAGATGGAGAAGGTGCTTCAGAAGGGTCCTGAGGGCGCGCCCGACGGTATGCCCAAGAGCCAGCGCGTGCTCGAGCTCAACGCCAAGCACCCGGTCTTCGCCAAGCTCGTCGCTGCCCAGAAGGCCGGCGACGCCGACAAGATCAAGCAGTACTCCGGCCTGCTCTACGATCAGGCCCTGCTGGTCGAGGGCATCCTCCCCGAGGACCCCGTTGCCTTCGCGGCGGCTGTCTGCGAACTTATGTAATCGGTTCCGCCGTTCTACCGAACGGCGGACCGGCCGACGCTGCAAGCCCGCCAGAGCGGCAATCTGCCTTTCAACTTCGGCGG
>CATZMG010000055.1 GCA_958421655.1 uncultured Collinsella sp. | reverse complement strand
GACGGCGTTCAAGCGCAAACTGACGGCATTAATTCATGAGAAGTAAGTCTTGTTGCATGCTAAAGCGTTTGACCAAAAAACGCCCGAGCGTTTACACAAAAGTCGCGCTATCATGCAGTCGAACGCGGTAAAACCTTTAGCAATTCCGCCGCACGGACCAGAGAGGAACCACTCATGAAGATTGGTATCGGCAACGACCATGCCGCCGTTGAGCTCAAGAACATCATCTCCGAGCACCTGAAGGAGCGCGGCTGCGAGGTCGTGAACTATGGCACCGACACCTCCGAGAGCTTCGATTACCCCATCGCCGGCTACAAGGTGGGTAAGGCCGTTGCCAACGGCGACGTCGACCTGGGCATCCTGATCTGCGGCACCGGCGTCGGGATTAGCCTGGCTGCCAACAAGGTCGAGGGCGTACGCGCCGTCGTGTGCTCCGAACCCTTCAGCGCTAAGCTCTCGCGCATGCACAACAACACCAACGTACTCGCCTTTGGTGCCCGCGTCGTGGGCTCCGAGCTCGCCAAGATGATCGTCGACGAGTGGCTCGACGCCGAGTTTGAGGGCGGCCGCCACGAGCGTCGCGTCAATCTCCTCAACGAGATCGACCAGACCCGTGGACTCAAGGTCGTCGACGAGGCTTAAAGACCTACAAAGCCATACGCTAACGCCAGCCCCCGCCCGGAAGAAACATCTGGGCGGGGCTCTTTAGTAGATTTCTAAGCAGTTACCAAAAATCTACCGGAATAAAAAGGGCGCCGCGGATGGAGTTCCGCGGCGCCCAAGCCACACGCTAACAGCTTTAAGGAGTCAAAGCTGGTTTAGCCAAAGAAGCGCTTAATCTCGATTTCGGCGTTCTCCAGGCAGTCGGAGCCGTGGATCACGTTGGCGTTGACATCGACGGCAAAGTCGCCGCGGATGGTGCCAGGAGCAGCGTCAAGCGGATTGGTAGCGCCCATGAGAGTGCGCATCTTGGAGACGGCGGAAAGACCGGAAACGACCATCTTGACGACCGGACCGCTCGTCATAAAGTCGCACAGACCGCCAAAGAAGGGCTTGTCGGCCAGGTGAGCGTAGTGCTCCTCGACGGTAGCGCGCTCGAGCGTGGTCATCTCCATGCGCTCGATGACAAGGCCGCTACGCTCAATGCGAGCAACGATCTCGCCGATCTTGCGATCGCGCACGGCGTCGGGCTTAATCATGATGAAGGTCTTCTCGATAGCCATAAGGTAGCCTTTCAAGTAGGTTCGCGCGTGCCCAAGTCCCATTCCGGCACCCGCCTGGACTGCATCGTAACAGAGTTTTAGCTGCAGTTAAACAAAAAGCTGTTTATTGAATCGCTACAATTTATTAAAGCGCTCCATATGTGTCACTTCTGTTTCGAAGCCCGACTAGAGTACCATCCGACCGCCCATCAACCGCATCGAACCGAGCAGACGGTCGGTTGCCGCCCGCGAACGTACCCCCTTCACAACCTGCCCAAAGGTCCTACAGAACTTCTCGACAAGCCCCTCCCCCATAGCAACAAAATACGGACGCCCACATCAGCAGACGCCCGTAAAGCAAAAAATGATTCCTCAATAAATGGCAAAAACGGCTTCGGCCAAACCCTTACTTTACCCCGTGGCCCATCTCGACGACCTTGGTCAGCGATCCAAACACGCCCTCGTCGGCCACGAGCTGTGCCTCGGCGCGCTCAAGCTGCACGGCAACGGCGGCAGGGGCGGTACCGCCCTCGGTCGTACGCGCGGCGACAATTGAGGGGATGTCGAGCGCCTCGGTAATGTCGTGCTCAAAGAGCGGGCTTGCCTCCTGGAACACCTCAAACGGCAGGTCCTCAAGATTGCAGCCACGCTTCTCACACATCAGGACCAGATGGCCCACCACGGCATGTGCCTCGCGGAACGGCAGACCACGCTTAGCCAGGTAATCGGCAACATCGGTAGCGGCAAGGTGCCCCACGCCACACTCGCGCGCCATGGCATCCTCGTTGACGGTCCAGGTCGAAATCATACCGGCCATAACGGACAGGCACTGCATGAGCGTATGGGCGGTATCGAGCGCACCCTCCTTGTCCTCCTGCAAGTCCTTGTTATAGGCGAGCGGCAAGCCCTTCATGGTCACGAGCAGCTGCACCAGGTTGCCATAGACTCGGCCGCTCTTGCCGCGGATAAGCTCGGCAAAGTCGGGGTTCTTCTTCTGAGGCATGATAGACGAGCCGGTGGAGTACGAGTCGGAAAGCGTGATAAAGCCAAATTCGGAGCTCGACCACAGCACGATCTCCTCGGAAAGACGCGACAGGTGCATGGCCATGACGGAGCCGGCGTAATGCAGATCGAGCAGGAAATCGCGGTCGGAAACCGCATCGAGCGAGTTGGGAATCACGCCCGCAAAGCCAAGCTCGGCAGCCGTCATCTGACGATCGAGCGGATAGCTCGTACCGGCAAGCGCGGCAGCACCCAACGGGCAGTTGTCGGCGGCATCAAAGGCGGCCTTCAGGCGCGTAAAGTCGCGCGCGAACATCCAGGAATACGCCAGCAGATGATGCGACAGCAGCACGGGCTGAGCGTGCTGCATGTGCGTGTAGCCCGGCAGAATCACCTTGTCGTACTTCTTGGCCGCATCCACCAGCACATGGCGCAGCTCAAGATTGGCCTCCATGAGCTCCTTGGCCAGCGCCTTGACGCCCAGGCGTGTGTCGGTCGCCACCTGGTCGTTGCGCGAACGCCCGGTATGCAAGCGCTTACCGGCCTCGCCGATGCGACGCGTCAGCTCGCTCTCGATGGACATATGAATGTCTTCGTCGTTGATGTCGAAGGTGAAGTTGCCGGCATCGATATCCTGTTCGATTCCGGTCAGGCCCTCGGCAATCGCCTGCTCGTCCTCGGCACTGATGATGCCCTGAGCCGCCAGCATTTTGGCATGCGCCTTAGAGCCGGCGATATCCTGCTTATAGAGATGTTTGTCGACCGGCAGCGACGCACCAAACTCCTGCGTGACCTCGGCCACGCCTGCCTCAAAACGACCGCCCCAAAGAGCCATGGAACCGTCCCCTTTCTCCAAATACCAAAACAAGCGCCCAAAGCAATGCGCCATATCGCTAAAGCGATTTTTCAACCGCTAGTTTTACACATTCCCCACCGTGTGCGGAGCCATGTAGCTAATTTGCAAAGAAGTGACGCGCCATGCACTTGGCGCCCAACGTCTCCCTCCGGATGTTGCCCTGCGAACCATCGATCCAGGCCTTCAGGCTCATAGGGACGTCCTCGACCCTTGCAGCATCGAACTCGGGCGCGAGGGCAAGTAAAGCATGCGCGATAGCATTGAACATAATGGATACTCCTCATATATATAGGCGCAGAGCCGCCAAATTGATAGAAGGAGCCCCGCCGGACAACCCCGGCGGGGCTCGGACTCAGCCGCAGACGCGGCATCATATATGCGGGCGGAACGTAGGGGCCACCGATGTTAAGAAGTGTCAGCAAGCATAACGAAAGGTAGGGACCCCGTGCGCCCGTTATGTATCACGCGGATGGGCCGCGCGGATACCAAGGGAAGGAGGCGCTAGGCCTGGGCGGCAGCAGAGATGGGGCCCTGGACCTTTGCCCACGTCTTGAGCGACAGCGTATCGATCTCGATAAAGCCGGCGCTGGCCTTCTCGTCAAACGTGGTGTCGCGGTCGTAGGTAGCCAGACCGTAGTCGTAGAGGCTGAAGGGGCTCTTGCGGCCGACGACATGGCAGTTGCCCTTAAAGAACTTCAGACGGACGGTGCCGGTCACGAACTTCTGGGTGTCGGCCATAAAGGCGTCGAGTGCGTTCTTGAGCGGGCTGTACCACTGGCCGTTGTACACGGCGGTAGCCCAATCCTGCTCGAGCTTGATCTTGGTCTTGAGCAGGTCGCCCTCGACGCAGATGTCCTCAAGCGCCTTGTGGGCGGTGATGAGCGTCAGGGCTCCGGGAACCTCATAGCACTCGCGGCTCTTGAGGCCCACCAGACGATCCTCAACCAGGTCAAGACGGCCAAAGCCGTTGTCGCCGGAGATCTTGTTGAGGGCGATGACGATCTCGGAGAGCTTCATCTTCTTGCCGTCGACGGCGACAGGCTTGCCGGCCTCAAACTCAATCTCGGTGTAGGTCGGGGTGTCCGGCGTGTCCTCGGGGTTCTTGGTCATAATCCAAGCGTCATCGAGCGGCTCGTTCCAGGGATCCTCCAGGTGGCCGCACTCAATGGCACGACCCCACAGGTTGTCGTCGATGGAATAGGGGTTATCGTTGGCACCCTCGGGAACCGGCACGTTGTGGGCGTGGGCATAGGCGACCTCGTCGGGACGGCACTTCAGATCCCACTCGCGAACCGGGGCGATAACCTTGAGCTCGGGGTCGAGGGCCTTGACGGCAGCCTCAAAGCGGACCTGGTCGTTGCCCTTGCCGGTGCAGCCGTGGGCGACGTAGGTCGCGCCAAACTCGTGGGCGACCTCAACAAGCTTCTTGGCAAGCAGCGGGCGGGAAAGAGCGGAGAGCAGCGGGTACTTGTTCTCGTACATGGAGTTTGCGGCGATGGCCTTAGTCAGGAACTCATCGGAGAACTCGTCGCGCAGGTCGAGCACCTGGCAATCGAGAACGCCCAGGTCGAGCGCCTTCTGCTTCTTGGCATCCAGGCCGGTCTCCTCCTGGCCCACGTTGCCGCAGACGCAAACGACATCGAGATTCTTCTCGTCCTGGAGCCACTTGACACATACGGATGTATCAAGACCACCGGAATATGCGAGAACGACTTTTTCCTTGCTCATGGCTGTTTCCTTTCGCCCTTGGTAGCTAGTTAGAACATCGGTCAGTTGCAAGTCACCTTGAGGTCAAAAACCGTGCAATATCAGGTTATTCAGCAGAATGCATCACAGGCATGCCCTAGAAACATGCGGCTATGTCGTGCTTAAACCCAACGACCTCAAAATGACTCTGTTGAGGCATTGCGCCCCATGCGGACAGAGACGATTGTTATCGTCGTCGGGAAATTGCGCGCTGGCGTCGGATGGCATTGTCTGCAGTGGTGATGATCTTTACGAACTGCATCTGCCTCTCCTTTCACGTATCGCCGGGCGCAATTCAAATATCGCAAACGGTACCTTTTCCTCGGTAAACGGCTCTTTTGCCGTCTCCGTTTTCGATGTTCGCTATATTACGATAAAGTGCACGCTGCGCAAGCGACAAATTCAAATTTCTGAAAAGTTTTTTCATTAGTTTGTGAATTGCAGTGCAAATACGCACCATTCCTGCGAAAATACGCTCGACTACTAGTTGATGGTTATAACGTCTGAAACAATCTCGAAACGAAAGGCGCATTTTTATGCAAACTTACGAATCGGACGCCAACATCGGCAACATTAAGATTCTCGCCGTCGATATGGACAAGACGCTGCTGACCGACGATCGCGTGCTGCCCCAGGGTCTCGACGAGCGTCTGGACAAGCTCGCCGACGCAGGCATCGTATTCTGCCCCGCCAGCGGACGTCCCGCCCCCAAGCTCGAAGAGATGTTCGAGGGCATTAAGAACCGCCTCGCTTTTTGTCCCGATAACGGAGCGTGCGTGATCTATCGCGGCAGCTATATCTATAAGAGCAATATTGACGTGGAGCTGTATCAGCAGGTCTTGAGCCGTGCCTCGGAGGATCCTCGCGCTGTCCCCGTCCTGTGCTGCTTCGACGAGTTCTACGTGCTTGCCCGCGACCATCAATACCACGACGAGATCAGCGTCTACTACAACACAATCAACTACGTCGACAGCTTTGAGGGCATCGATTTCGAGTCCAACAAGATTTCGGTCTTCTTCCCAGGCTACGACGCCGAGCCCGCTTTCCGCGAGACCTATAGCCCCGAGTTCTCGGACAAGCTCTACGTCACCAACGCCGGGCGCGAGTGGATCGACTTTATGAACCTGGGCGTCGACAAGGGCGCCGGCATCGCTCACCTGTGCGAGCACCTGGGCATCGATATTGCCGATGCTGCCGCCGTGGGCGATACCTACAACGACATCCCCATGCTCGAGCGCGTCGGTCACAGCTTTATCGTGGACAATGCCGAGGAGCACATGAACGCGCACGCCAAGTGGCGCATTCCGAGCAACAACGACGGGGGCGTACTGACGCTCATCGACGCCATCTTGGCGGCTCGGTAGCCGTCCCATCGGGCCTGGCCGGGCGGCACGGGTTAACTTTTCGCTCGGTCAGGTCCTGCGCAAGACGAAAGCCACATTAAGTGGCTTTCTTTGCGTGCGGAATCTACGAAAAGCTAACCCGTGCCGCCCGGCCAGGCCCTAGGTTTACTTACCTGCCGCCAAGATGGCGTCTTGAGTGTCTAGATACTTAGCTGAATATATTTGGATGAAGGGGGCTCCTTGTTGGCAAGGAGCCCCCTTCTGGTTTTGGTTACTTTGGGGTTGTTGGTGCGTCTTTATTTGGCGTCGGCCCAGGTTATGCCGGTGCTGGCTTCGGCGATTAGGGGGACGCGGAGGTCTACTACGTGTTCCATGACGTCGCGGACCATGGCGGTGAGGCGCTCGACTTCGTCGACGGGGCACTCAAAGTCCAGTTCGTCGTGCACCTGTAAGATCATGTGGGCGGCAAAGCCCTCTTCTTCCAGGCGGCGGCTTACGCGGGCCATGGCGATCTTGATGATGTCGGCCGCGGTGCCCTGCATGGGGTGGTTCATGGCCGTGCGCTCACCAAAGCCACGGAGTTGCGGGTTTTTGGCCTTGAGCTCCGGAATATGGCGACGGCGCCCGTACATGGTCTCGGCGTAGCCCGTCTGCTTGGCACGTGCCACCACATTGTCGAGGAATGTGCGCACGCCCGGGTAGGCCTCGTAGTAACGGTCGATCATGTCGCGTGCCTCGGCCATCGAGATATGCAGCGACTGCGACAGGCCGTAGGCCTGCTGACCATACACGATGCCAAAGTTCACGGCCTTGGCGCGACTGCGCAGGTCGGGCGTTACCTCGGACACCGGCACACCGAACACGCGCGCCGCCGTCTCGGCATGGAAGTCCTCGCCCTCGTTAAAGGCGCGCACCAAGTGCTCGTCACCCGAGAGATGCGCCAGCAGACGCAGCTCGATCTGCGAGTAGTCCACCGCCAAAAAGACGCTTCCCTCGCCTGCCGAAAACGCCGTCTTGACGGTACGCCCCAGCTCCGAGCGCGTCGGGATGTTCTGCAGGTTCGGGTCGCTCGAAGACAGACGTCCCGTCGCGGTGATGGTCTGGTTGTACGTGGTGTGCACACGGCCGTCACCACGGCGTAGCGGGCCCAGCGTGTCCAGATAGGTGGACTTGATCTTAGACTTCTCACGCCAGTCCAAGATCAGACGCACGATTTCGTGGTCACGCGCAAGGTCGCTCAGCACCTTGGCATTGGTCGAATAGTAGCCGCGCTTGGTCTTTTTGAGACCCTTGGTCGGAAGGCCCATCACATCAAAGAGCACATGCGAGAGCTGCATGGGGCTGCCGATGTTAAAGGTCTCGTCACCTGCCAGGTCGCGAATGCTGCGCTCGACCTCGGTAATCTGGGTCGCCAGGCCCTCGGACAGATTGCGCAGGCGGTCAGGGTCCACGAGCATGCCCGCGCGCTCCATCTTGGCAAGTACCGGCACAAGCGGCATCTCGATGCCATCGAACACGTTGGAGGCATTCTCACGGGCCATGCACTCGCGCAACGGCGCCACGAGCGCCAGCGTCAGGGCCGCAGTACGGGCGGCAGGCGCCGGAGCGTCCTCACCGGCACCCTCTGCGCCGCGCGCCGCAGGCAGCGCCATCTGCAGATACGTATCGGCAAGATATGCCTCATCGAACTCGGAGCGATCGGAATCCAGCAGATAGGCAGCGACCACGGTATCGAAGATACGCGTGGAATCGGCAGCGAGCGGATCCATGAGCTCGGGCTCAGAAGAATCGATGGGCGAAAGCTCGTGCAGCAGCGCCTTCGTATCCGGGCTCGCCACGCGGCCCTCCATAAACAGGCGCGCAAGCACGCCGGCGATCACACCGTGAGCGAAGTTGAAGCCATCGACTACGGCAGTGGAGGCGCTGTCGCCCTCCTCGAGCGCGAACAGGCCCTTGGACGTCGCCAACCACAGCGTGCGCGTCAGTCCAAAGAGCGCGCCCTCTTCCTTGTCGTCGTCCACCACGGCGGCGACCCACTCGCCGGCATCAATCGCGCGGGAGACCTCAGCCGCAACGGCACCAAGCGCGTCGGCATCGCCGGCGGCTGCGCGAACCATAGCAGGCATCTCAAACACACTGGAGGCAGCAGCAGCCCCGCCCTCGCCGCCGATCAGCGCCAAGAAACGGTTCTGCATGGCGGTGATACCAAGTGTGCCCAGCGCCGCGGACACTTCGTCGGCAGAAAACGCCGGGAAGGACGTTTCGTCAAAGTCGAGCTCGACGGGCGCATCGGTGCGAATGGTTGCGACCTTGCGGCTCAGCAGCGCATCGTCGATGTGCGCACGCAGGTTCTCGCCCATCTTGCCCTTGACCTCGTCGGCATGCGCGATGACCTCATCCAAGCTGCCGTACTGTGCGATGAGCGCGCTCGCCTTTTTGGGGCCGATGCCCGGTACGCCGGGAATGTTGTCCGACGTATCGCCCTTTAGGCCGTAAAAATCGGGCACGAGCGCCGGCGTAATGCCGTGATACAGGTCGTCCACGCTCTCGGGCGTCATGATCGCCACGTCGGACAGGCCCTTGCGGGTCGAGACCACGTTGACGTGCTCGGTCACGAGTTGATACATGTCGCGGTCGCCGGTCACCAGCAGCATGTCGCAGCCGGCCTCTTCACCCAGGCGCGCCATGGTTCCCAGGATATCGTCGCCTTCCCAGCCCTCGGACTGCAGAATCGGCACGTTGAGCGCGGTGAGCAGCTCCTTGATCATCGGAAACTGCGCATGCAGATCGGGGTCCATGGGCGGGCGTTGCGCCTTATACTGCGGCAGCATCTCCATGCGCACGCGCGGTTTGCCCTTGTCAAACGCCACGACCACACCGTCGGGGTTAAAGGCATCGATCATCTTGAGAAACATGTTCAGAAAGCCGAAGATCGCGTTGGTGGGGCGCCCGTCCGGCGCATTCATGGTGGGCGGCACGGCGTGGAAGGCGCGGTGCATGAGCGAGTTGCCGTCGATAACGGCAAAGGTGCGGCGCTTGTCAGACATATTGAATACCTCGCTTTGGGCTGGGCACGGTTTGCTCACACCAGTTTACACGCTCCCCGCCCCGCGGCCACCGCACATCAGGCTTCCCTGCCGCCGCGGGCCCGCGCGTGATACGATGGCTCACGGTACATCAACCAGCACGATCGATCCGAAAGGAGCCTGCATCATGGAGCGTCCCTGCGCATGGAAAAAGTACACGCCACAGCAAGTCGAGGAACTCGAGGAGCTTTGCCGCGGCTATAAGCAGTTTTTGAGCGAGAATAAGACCGAGCGCCTGTGCGTCAAGACCGGCATCAAGATGGCCGAGGAGGCGGGCTACGTCGACTTGGAGACCGTGATTGCCGAGGGCCGCACGCTCAAGGCCGGCGACAAGGTGTACGCCGCCAATCACGGCAAAGACCTCATGCTCGTCAACCTGGGCACCGCCCCGCTCGAGCAGGGCTTTAACATCCTGGGTGCTCACGTGGACTCGCCGCGCCTGGACCTTAAGCAGAATCCCGCCTTCGAGGCCGGCGACATGGCCTACCTCGACACGCACTACTACGGCGGCGTCAAGAGCTACCACTGGGTGGCCTCCCCGCTTGCACTCGTGGGCGTCATCTGCAAAAAGGACGGTACCACCGTCGACATCAACATCGGCGACAAGGCAGACGATCCGGTCTTTACCATCTCCGACCTGCTGATCCACCTCTCGAGCGAGCAGATGTCCAAGCCCGCCAAGGACGCCGTCGACGCCGAGATCCTCGACGTGATCGTGGGCGGCCGTCCCGTCAAGTTCGATGAAGACGACAAGGACGCTCCTAAGGAGCCCGTCAAGCAGATGTTCCTGGACATCCTCAAGGAGCAGTACGACGTCGAGGAGGAGGACTTCCTCTCCGCCGAGATCGAGGTCGTGCCCGCCGGTCCCGCCCGCGACATGGGCCTCGACCGCTCCATGATTTTGGGCTATGGCCACGACGACCGCGTCTGCGCCTATCCGTCCATGCTCGCCCAGATCGACGTCGCCAACGTGGAGCGCACGAGCATCACGCTCATCGTCGATAAGGAGGAGATCGGCTCCGTGGGTGCCACCGGTATGACGAGCCGCTTCTTCGAGAACACCGTCGCCGAGATCATGACGCTCGCCGGCGAGGATAGCCCGCTGGCCCTGCGCCGCGCGCTCGCCCGCAGCCGTATGCTCTCCTCTGACGTGTCCGCCGGCTTCGACCCGGGCTATGCCGGCAAGTTCGAGACGAAGAACGCCGCCTTTATGGGTCGCGGCCTGTGCTTTAACAAGTACACGGGCAGCCGCGGCAAGGGCGGTTCCAACGACGCCGATGCCGAGTACGTGGCCCTCGTCCGCGACATCATGGACGAGGCCGGCGTGGACTTCCAGACCTGTGAGCTCGGTCGCGTCAACGCGGGCGGTGGCGGCACCATCGCCTACATCATGGCCAAGTATGGCATGAACGTCATCGACTCCGGCGTTGCCGTCCTGTCCATGCACGCCCTGTGGGAGGTCGCCAACAAGGCCGATATCTACGAGGCCTACCGCGGCTACAAAGCCTTCCTCGAGCGCGCCTAATCCACCCCACCCATAACTTGCGGTGGAATACGGATTGATTTGGTCTTTCAATAGCCCAAACAGACCGTATTCCACCGCAACTCCTTTTTTTGGCAGAGGAGAGTCCATGCTGCAGGTCATCGTTTCGCCCGCCAAGCAAATGCGCGCGGCACAAGATGCTTTTGAAGTTCAGGGGATTCCGCCCTTTGCGCGCGAGACCGCCCAGCTGCACCATGCGCTCTTGGACATCGAACGAACCGAAGGCGACAGCGGCCTACAAGCTCTGTGGAACGTCAGCGACAAGCTGCTGGCCCTTTGTCTCGACATTTTGCATGAGTTCAAGCCCATCTTGGGAAACGGCAATCTTGCCGATTCCGGTATCGCGCGCCGCATCTCCCCTGCCATCATGTCCTATCACGGCATTCAGTACCAGAGCATGGCGCCCGAGGTGATGGATTCCGCGCAGCTCACATGGCTGCAAGACCATCTTTGGATCCTCTCCGGCCTCTACGGGTGCGTTCGTCCCTTCCATGCCGTCGAACCGTATCGACTGGAGATGGGCGCGAAGCTCGCCGTTGACGATGCCCAAGACCTCTACGCGTTTTGGGGCGACAGGCTCGCACGGGCTATCGCTCCGGCAGACTCCAACGCTACGATCGTCAACCTTGCAAGCGTGGAATACGCCAAAGCCGTTCTGACCCGCCTCACCACCGACGTCACGGTCATCACGTGTCTCTTTGGCGAGGGTATCCGCAACGGGAAGCCCATCCAACGGTCGACCGCCAGCAAAAAGGCGCGCGGCTCCATGGTGCGGTGGATGGCAGAAAACAAGCTCGAGGATGCAAGCGAACTTACCGCATTCAACATCGGCTATCGGCACATCCCCGAGCTTTCAGACAAAAACACCCTGGTTTTCATGAACGCGCAGGCACAATAGGCCCGCCGTTTCCAAACACCCCATTACTCCGCCAAGCCATCGGCCTTTGCAATCTCGCTCGTCGAGCCATCTTGGTAGGTAATCTTAACGTGCTCTACGTCGGATACCGTAACGCCCGACGGAGGTTCCAGACGCCACTCCGTCAGAGCGATATCCATGGTCGTAGGCACATCGCCCTGATCTTTGAGCTTCACCGTGAGTGTTTTGAGTGCCTCATCAAACGTCACGCGTTCGATTTCTTCACCCGGAATAGACCCGCCGCTCAACTGCAGCTGCACAAACTCGTCGCGCGGATACCAGTAGTCGCCCGGTGCGGCCACCGTGTTACCGCCAGCGACCTTCACCGTCATGATCGGCAGGGCATCGTCGGCCTCGAACTCCCAGGCAGCGCCGCCGCGACCGCCAAACGTCCAAATACAAAAGGCAATCACCAGCACGGCAAGCACCGCAAAGCCAATCGCGACCAACCCATGGTGCGCACGGCCCTCCTCGGCCGATATGTCCCATTGTGTCTCTCGATATAGATGCTTGTCTTCCATGTACGCCTCCCCACAGGCACGCTCGTTGGCCCAATCGTACCCATTCAGGCTATACTTGAGCCCATGACATAACGGGGAGCTTGCGGGACAAGACGGCAGGCTGAGATTGGGCGCGCCCGCCCTGACCCGCAAACCTGATATGGGTAATGCCAACGAAGGGAGCCGTGCCAATGAGCACACAGACCGAGCCCAAGCTCGTCACGCAAATCGACTTCGCCCGTGCCGGGCAGATCACGCCGCAGATGAAGGAAGTCGCCGAGCGCGAGCATCGCGACCCCGAGTACATCCGCGAGCGCGTGGCCGACGGCCGCATCGCCATTCCCGCCAATATTGTGCACATCAAAAAGGGCATGCGCGCCTTTGGCGTCGGTGAGGGCCTATCCACCAAGGTCAACGTGAACTTGGGCATCTCGGGCGACAAGGCCGATGCCGCCGAGGAATGGAAGAAGGTCAAGATCGCCGAGGACTTTGGCGCCGACGCCATCATGGACCTCTCCAACTCGGGCAAGACGCGCCAGTTCCGCCAGCAGCTCATCGACGAGACGCCGCTCATGGTAGGCACCGTCCCCATGTACGACGCCATCGGCTACATGGAAAAGCCGCTGGTCAAGCTCACCAAGGACGACCTGTTCGAAGTCGTGCGCGCGCATGCCGAGGACGGCGTGGACTTTATGACCATTCACTGCGGCATCAACAAGTCGGTCACCAAGACCTTTAAGGAGACCGGCCGCCTGATGAACATCGTGAGCCGCGGCGGCTCACTGCTGTTTGGCTGGATGGAGGTCACCGGTAACGAGAACCCGTTCTATGAGTTCTACGACGAGTTGCTCGAGATTTGCCACGAGTACGACGTGACGATTTCACTCGGCGACTCCTGCCGCCCGGGCTGCCTCTACGACTCCAACGACGCCACCGAGACCGCTGAGATGATCGAGCTGGGCAAGCTGTGCAAGCGCGCTTGGGCCGCCGGCGTCCAGGTCATGGTCGAGGGCCCGGGTCACATGGCGCTCGACGAGATCGCCGCCAACATGAAACTGCAGAAGCGCCTGTGCCACAATGCTCCGTTCTATGTGCTCGGGCCGCTGGTGACCGATATCGGCGTGGGTTACGACCACATCACCGCTGCCATCGGCGGCGCCATCTCCGCCAGCTCCGGTGCCGATTTCCTGTGCTACGTGACACCGGCAGAGCACCTATGCCTGCCCAACGCCCAGGATGTGCTCGACGGCCTCATGGCCACCAAGATCGCCGCACACGCCGCCGACATCGCCAAAAAGGTGCCCCACGCCCGCGACATGGACGACAAGATGGGCCAGGCACGCCGCAAGCTCGACTGGGACGCCATGTGGAAGTGCGCGCTCGACCCGGTTACAGGCAAGAAGCGCTACGAGGAGTCCCCCGCCGCCACCGAGGGCACTTGCACCATGTGTGGCAAGATGTGTGCCGTCCGCACCGTCAACAAGATCTTCGAGGGCACCACGATCGACCTCGGCATGGAGGACTAGCCCTGTCGCCGCGGCCGCTTCTGGCGGCGAGCTGGTGCCTGTCAATTGTTGACGTGTGAACATTTGCTTGCATTTGCGTAAAGATTGCATCGCCCGCCCGGGTTCGACATAGAGTCGGCCCGGGCATCTTTATAATGCTGGCTTATAGACCCATTTGATTCCGACCGAACAAGGGAGCGAACATGGATCGCAGTAAGGTACCTGCCGTTCTATCCATCGCAGGATCCGATTCCAGCGGTGGCGCCGGCATTCAGGCCGACATCAAGACCATCACGGCGCACCGCCTGTATGCCGAGACGGCCATCACCGCCATCACCGCACAGAACACCCTGGGCGTCACCGCCGTGCAGAACATCTCCCCGGATATTGTCGCGGCGCAGATCGATGCCGTTTTTGACGATATCCGCCCCAACGCCGTCAAGATTGGCATGGTTTCCTCTGCCGAGATTATCGATGTTATCGCCGACCGCCTGAGCGCCTGGAACGCGACAAACGTGGTCGTCGACCCCGTCATGGTAGCCACCTCGGGCGCACGGCTGATTGCCGAAGATGCCGCCGAGGCGCTCACCCGCCGCCTGTTCCCGCTAGCGACGGTTATCACACCCAATATTCCCGAGGCCATGGCCCTGCTCGACTACGAGGTCGACTCCGAGCGCACGCAGCAAAATGCTGCCATGCTCCTCACCCGCCGCTTTGGTTGCGCATCCCTCGTTAAGGGTGGCCATCTTGTCAACGAGGCCAACGATGTACTGGCCGAACCCGCGCCACTCGATGACGAGGGCAACCATCTGGGAGATCCACTCACCACGTGGTTCCGCCACAAGCGCATCGAGACCGACAACACGCACGGCACCGGATGCACGCTCTCGTCCGCCATCGCCTGCGCGCTGGCTCAGGGCATGGATCTTGCCGACGCCGTCAACGCCGGCAAGGCCTACCTAACGGGCGCCCTCGCCGCCGGCTTTGACATGGGCAAAGGTTCCGGCCCCGTCAATCACATGTGGCAGTATTAAGATTCGCAGCCCAAACCACCGCAAAGGGGACAGACACCTTTGCGGTGGTTTGGGGTCGCGCTACTCACCGAGCATCTCTTGGAGCTTGGCCGCCACGGTGTGACCCAGGCTCTCGTGGCTTTCGGGCATCATATGCAGATAGTCGATATCGCCCGGCTCGGCAAAGTCGGCGGCATTCAAAAAGTCGCAGCCAAACTGCTCAGCCACATGTGCGTAGTACTCACCAAAATGCTCCGAGGCCTCGACGGAACGCTCGTCAAAATCGGTCATATATACATCGGCGATTTGCGGCTTGATCTTGATAGGCGCCATCAGCAGAATACGCGGGCAGGGTGCGGCATTGGTCCAGGGAAATGCGCGCACCGCGCGAATCAGCGCCATGGCGCCACGGGCGATATCGGAAGCTGTCACGTTAAAGACCGTCTTACAGTCGTTGGTGCCCAGCATGATCACAATGGCGTCCAGCGGCTTATGGGCCTCGAGCAGCATCGGAAGTGCGCGGATGCCGTTAAGATTGGTGTCCAGATGGCACATGTCGTCGCGTACCGTCGTGCGGCCGTTGAGGCCTTCTTCAATTACATGCCAGCCCTCGCCTAAGTCACGTTGGGCCACGCCGCACCAGCGCACATCCTGCGCATAGCGCACCGCGGTGCCGTCGCGCATGCCCGCCGGATCGTAACCATAGGTGTTGCTGTCGCCAAAGCATAGAACGTTTTTCATCGTAAGCCCCTCGCTCAGTAAAAAGCCGACGGAAGCAGCCTCTCCCGTCGGCTCGACCTATCTGTCAGCACGTACCGATTACAGGTACTTGCGCCAATCGTCCTCGTCCTCA
>CATZMG010000054.1 GCA_958421655.1 uncultured Collinsella sp. | reverse complement strand
GGCGGCGCGGGTGCGCTCGTCGGTCGCGGAAAGCGCGGCGTCCTCCAGCTTGGCGCGGATGAACAGGTCCTCGGCGGCATTTTGGTCAAGGCCGCGGCAGGCGAGATAGAACAGCTGCTCGTCGCGGACGTGGCCGATGGTGGCTCCGTGGTTGCCGGCGACGTCGTCCTCGTCGCAGAGAATGACGGGGACGGTCTTGTTGTCGACGCCCTTGTTGGCCAAAAGCACCGTCTCGCGCTCGGTGCCGGTTGCACCCTTGCAACCGTGCACGAGGTCGATGGTGCCGCGGTAGACCTTCTTGGACGTGCCGGTCAGCACGCCGTTGGCGTCGATCTCGCACTCGGTCTTGCGACCGCGGTGGCGCAGCTCGTAGTTAAAGTCGCGCACCTGCTCGCGGGCGCCCAGGTAGTCAGTATCGATGGTGACCTTGGCGGTATCGCCCAGCAGGTCGCCGGCAAGGCCGGTGGCGCTGGCGCCGGCACCCAGGACGGTGTGCTGCACGTTGACGCGCGCGCCCTCGTCCAGGAACAGGCCGGTGTCGTCGAGCGCGATCCAGCTATCGTCGAGCGTCTGCGTGCAGGTCACGTTGACGGTGGCGTACTCATGGGCGCACACGCGTAGCACGGATCCCACGACGCCTTGGCCGGCAACGGGGGAGTCCAGGGCAATAAGCAGATCGAACGTCGACTGGGGACGGGCGACGACGTCGATGGCGGCGATGGCCGCGGCTGCATCGACACCGCTCACGCGCACGGTAACCGTGGCGTGCTTGTATGCGGGCACATCGATGACGATGCGCTTGGTGGCGTGCTCGGCCAAGTAGGCGTAGGCAGCCTCGCCCATGCCGGTCTCGAAGGCTTCAGCAGGGGAGAGCTCCTCCTCGAGCTTGATGGCACCGGCCTGGTAGACAGAGGTGGCGGGCACGTCAAGCTCGGTCTCGGGCGTGATGCGGGCGCGGTCGGCGGCGTCGCCGGGGGCGGAGGCGCGCCGCTCGGGGAAGCGCTCGGCCATGGCGTCCATGGCGGCGTCGAACGCGTCTGCCACGCCAGCAAACTGCTCGTCCAAGCCCTCAACCTCAATGGTCTCGGCGGGAGCGGCAGCAAGCTCGTCAGAGAGCTCGAGCTTGGTCTGATTCATCTTCAGCCAGCCCCAAGTGGCGGCAGGCATCGCATTGACGCCCCCGATCTCCTGCAGCACGCCGTCTCGGGGCTCCGACCCTCCTCGCGTACCTTTAGTACGCGTCGTCGGGCTCGTCGCTCCCGATACGTCGCACTGCAGAAGCTCGGATGACGTAAATGCGTTCGGCGTGTTCATGGTCTTTTTCATTATCCGATCGCTCCTTCCATCTCGAGCTTGATCAGGTTGTTCATCTCGACGGCGTACTCAAGCGGCAGCTCCTTGGAGACCGGGTTGGCAAAGCCGTTGACAATCATGGTGCGGGCCTCTTCCTCCGAGATGCCACGGCTCATCAGGTAGAACACCTTGTCGTCGCCGATGCGGCCGATGGTGGCCTCGTGGCCGATGTCGACGTTCTTGGCGCGGATGTCCATGGCGGGGATAGTGTCGGAGCGGCTCTGGTCGTCGAGCATCAGTGACTGGCAGCTCACGGTTGCCTTGGAGCCCTCGGCCTTGGGCGTGGCCACGATGGAGCTGCGGAACGTCTGGATGCCGCCGCTCTTGGAGATGCCCTTGGTCTCGACCGTTGCCGAGGTCTCGGGCGCGTTGAGCACGACCTTGCAGCCGGTGTCGAGGTTCTGACCGGCGCCGGCAAAGGTGATGCCGGTAAAGCTCGAGCGGGCGCGGCGGCCATTGAGCACGCTCATGGGGTAGAGGTAGCCCACGTGGCTGCCGAAGGAGCCACTGATCCACTCGATGTCGCCGTCCTCGTCCACGCGCGCACGCTTGGTGTTGAGGTTGTACATGTTCTTGGACCAGTTTTCGATGGTCGAGTAGCGCAGGTGCGCACGCTTGCCCACAAAGAGTTCGACGGCGCCGGCGTGGAGGTTGGCCACGTTGTACTTGGGCGCGGAGCAGCCCTCGATAAAGTGCAGGTCGGCGTCGTCTTCGACAATGATGAGCGTGTGCTCAAACTGGCCGGCGCCCTTGGCGTTGAGGCGGAAGTAGCTCTGCAGCGGAAAATCGAGCTTGGTGCCCTTGGGCACGTAGACAAAAGAGCCGCCCGACCACACGGCGCCGTGCAGGGCCGCAAACTTGTGGTCGGTGGGCGGGATGAGCGTCATAAACTTCTCGTGGATGAGCGGCTCCCACTGCGGATCGTGCAGGGCCTCCTCGATGCCGGAGTAGACGATGCCCATCTTGGACGCCGTGTCCTGCATGTTGTGGTAGACCAGCTCGGAGTCGTACTGCGCGCCAACGCCCGCCAGGTAGCTGCGCTCGGCCTCGGGGATGCCCAGGCGCTCAAAGGTGTTCTTGATGTCGTCGGGCACCGACTCCCAGTCGTGCTTTTGGTCGGTGTTGGGCTTGACGTAGGTGACGATGTTGTCCATGTCCAGGCCCTCGATGGAGGGACCCCACGTCGGGTCGGGGAAGCGGTTGAAGATCTCGAGGGACTTGAGGCGCAGGTCGAGCATCCACTGCGGCTCGTCCTTCTTGGCGCTGATCTCGAGCACGATGTCGGGCGTGATGCCGGCGTCGAGGCGCTCGAATCCCTCCTCGCCATAGGTGAAGTCGTAGAGGCTGCGGTCGATGTCCGCGACCTCGGTGCGGTTCTTGGTCATTGCGTTGCCCCTTTACGCCTGCTGCTCGGCAGCGGCGGCCTCGGCCTGGGCGCGCTGCTCGGCGGCCTCGCGCTCGAAGGTCTCAAAGCCGTTCTTGTCGATCCAGGGGATCAGCGAGGCGTCGTCCTCGCGCACGATGTGGCCCTTGACCATAACGTGGACGCGGTCGACATCCAGGTGCTCCAGGATGCGCGTGTTGTGCGTGATGATGAGCATGGAGCCGTCGCAGCTCTTGCGGTAGGCGTCCATGCCATGGCTGACGGTGGAAAGGGCGTCGACGTCCAGGCCGGAGTCGGTTTCGTCCAGGATGGCGAGCTTGGGCTGCAACAGCAAAAGCTGGAGCATCTCGACCTTCTTCTTCTCGCCGCCCGAGAAGCCCACGCCCAGCTCGCGGTTGAGATAGGCGGTATCCATGTTGAGCTCGGCCGCGAGCTCCTTCACGCGGCGGCGGAACTCCTTACCCTTCATCTCCAGGCCGGGGCGGCCGGCGATGCTGGCGCGCAAAAAGCTCGACAGCGGCACGCCCGGAATCTCGACCGGGGCCTGGAAGCTCAGGAACAGGCCGGCGCGCGAGCGCTTGTCGGTGGTGAGCTCGGTGATGTCCTGGCCATCAAAGACGATGCGGCCGTCGTTGACCGTGTAGATGGGGTCGCCCATGACCAGGTGGCCGAGGGTGGACTTGCCGGCGCCGTTGGGTCCCATCAGCACGTGGGTCTCGCCGGCGGCGACGTTGAGGTTGACGTTGTGGAGGATGGTCTTCTCGTCCACGGAGGCGGTCAGACCTTCGATGGAAAGCAGCGGATTTGCGCTCATGCTGTCCCTCTCTGTATATGGTGTACTCATAGGTGTACTAAACCCTAGGAATCTTCTCGGAATAAAGTTACTATGGGTTCGGCGTTAGTCAAGGGAAAACCCGACTAATCCACTCGACTTTTTAGATGAGGGACATAAAACCAGGTTTGTTTGCCCCGCGTGCATAGGATTTGGGACAAACAAGCCTGGTTTTGTCCCAGTAACGATGGGAGGGTAGGTATGCTCATTTCTTCTAAGGGCCGCTATGCCCTCCGGCTGATGATCTATATCGCGGCGCTGGGCGACGCCGAGGGCAAGATTGCCCTGCGCGAGGTTGCCGACCGCGAGCATATCTCGCAAAAGTATCTGGAGCAGCTGGTTCGTCCGCTTATGAAGGCGGGCCTGCTTAAGAGCGTGCGCGGCAAGGGCGGCGGCTACATGATGGCCAAGGACCCGGCCGAGGTGCGTGCCGGCGACATCCTGCGCGCCGTCGAGGGCAGCACGGCTCCGGTGGCGTGCGACGGCATCGACAACAGTTGCGCCCGCAGCGATCTGTGCTCGACCGTCAAGTTCTGGCGCGGTCTGGACGACGTGATCGAAAAGTACGTCGACGGCGTGACGTTGGCCGACTTGGCCGCCGTCCCCGAGATCAACTTTGACATTAAGCTGTAGGTTGAGCGCAATTCCTTAAGATTTCGCGGAGGGTTGTTGCCGTTTACCGAGGGGTTGTTGTGCAACAACGGGCGAGCTGCAATACTTAGTTTTATCTTTGCAAACTGCACTTTAACTACACCAATGCAGGGAGGATCTTATGCAGCCCAAGCATTCTGCTATTGTCGCGGGCCTGACGCTGGCGCTTTCGTTTAGCGCCGTTACCGCGCCCGCGCCCGCCGCTGCCGAGGAGCCCACGCCGGGCGTTGCCTCGGATGCCACCGATATCGACAAAGGCCTCTACACCCAGCAGTCCTTCTCGGGCGTGCTGAGGTCGGTCCAGGGCGTTTCGTTTGTAAACGTGACTCCCGAGATGAAGTACTTTACCAAGTACGAGAGCCATGGCAACTACAACCAGGGCTTTTCGTATGGCGACGGTTATAACGCGCTGGGCTATTACCAGTTCGACCGCCGTTGGTCGCTCATTCCGTTTATGAAGCGGGCCTACAACTACAACCCCGAAAAATACAGCATGCTCAAGGATGCGATTGATCGCGGCAGCGAGATTTTCAACGCGAGCAATGCCATGTACGAGAACGGCCAATTTACCGAGCTGGGCCATATCGCGCAGGATGCCTTCCAAGGTGCGTACAACACCGATCCTGTTGAGTTCTCAGCACTTCAAGATGCCTATGCGTACAACTCGTACTATGCGGTGACCGAGGCGTGGCTCAAGAGCGGCCTGGGCATTGATATTTCGGGCCGCGCCGATTGCGTCAAGGGCATGGTGTGGAGCATCACCAACATGTGCGGCACCGGTGGCTGCAGGGACTTTTTCCGCTGGGCGAATCTTTCCAACGATATGTCCGACCGCGAGTTTGTGACGGCGCTCTCCAATAGCGTGGTCAACAATGTCGCCACTAAGTTTTCGAGTCAGCCCCAGTATCATGAGGGCTGGAAGAATCGTTATAAAAATGAGCTGAAGGACTGCTTGGTTTTTATCGCCGAGGATGAGGCTGCCGCTGCGACGCCCGTGCAGCCCGAGCCCACACCGGCGCCCTCGCCGACACCTGATTCGAATGGCGACTCGAGTGACGATGCCAACGATGACAGGATGGATGCGCCCTCGACCGATGCTGACGGTAATGGCTCTGCTGGTGGCACTACCAACGACGGCTCTACCTCGAACGGCTCCAATTCGAACGGCTCTGCTGCGGGCGATTCGTCTTCAAGCTCTGCCGGCAATACGGACAGCGACGCTTCTGGTTCGACCGACGCTGACACCTCTAACTCATCCACCGGCTCGAGCGATTCGTCCGTTGACACCGGCTCTAACAACGGCTCTGGCTCTGACGCAACCCCTGATTCCGATGCTTCCAAGGACGACTCGAATAAGGCGCCGGACGCTCCCGTTGCTTCGCCGGACAAGAAGCCTTCTTTCTCCGAGCAGCTTGGTTCTACGCTGGGTTCTTCGCTGATGGCTGGCGTCAATAACGGCTCGGCCCAGAACAAGGACAACTCTGATCAGGCTTCCACGGAAAAGACCGAAGCCGCAAAGGGCGACTCCAAGGACAAGGCTTCCGAGAAGACCGAATCCGATAAGGGTTCTAGCTCTGAGGAGAAGGACGACAAATCCGCTCAGAAGAAGGACGAGAGCAAAACCGAGGGCGAAAAGAAAAAGACCGAGGACGAAAAGAAACAGTCCGAAGACGACGACAAGAGCGGTGCTGACAACCAGAATCAGGAGCAAAATGACTCCAAAACGGTGACCACCACGACCACGACGACTACAGCTACCAAGTCCTCGGGCGGCAACATGCCCAAGACGGGCGATCTGATTGTGATGGCGAGCCTTGCCAGCGCGAGCTTGGCCACACTGGGCGCTACGTCTATCGTAAGTGGTAAGCATAAGCTCGATCAGCAGAAGAAGGCTTCTGGGGAGGACGGCTCGGAGGAGTAGCCTTTCAGATTGTTTTCAAAGCGTTTGAGACGGGGTCCGGTGCAGCCGCATCGGATCCCGTTTTTGTTGCACAACGATTTGTTATGCCCCCCTCGGGGCGTCAGTTGCTACCGTTGCCCGAAACCTTTGCAAGTCGATATTGTTGCGCTCCGCCTGCTCGTTACAATGGGCATCGTGCTGCGTTAGAGGGAGAGTTTACGGTGTCTGAACAGGTGAATTGTGGTTTTATTCATGCGTTTGGTGCGCGGTTGCTCAATCATGCGGATAACGCAGCTCTACTGGTTGATGTACACGACTTTTCCGATGCAATCAATCGGTGTTTACTCATCGATAAAACCATGTTTATTGCCGACGTGCTGGACTGCGACGCATCCGTTGTGTTGTGCTGTCGACCCGAGGGTTTTGGCAAGAGTATGAACCTGTCGATGCTCAGGGCTTTTCTGGAGCGTCCAGCGGTCGGTCGCGCTGGTCAGACTTTGTTTGCCGATGCTCAGATTTGGGATGCGGACGGCGGGCGTTATCGGGATGAGTACGCTTGCTATCCGGTGATATCGCTGGACTTTTCTTGCGCTGCGAGGCGTGGCGCCGCTATTGCCGACGTTGTGCGCGATGCTCTTTCGGGCGAGTGCGCCCGCCTGCTGGCGCTTTTGGAGGCTCCGGATTTAGCACGAGATAAGGTGCGTCACATCGAACGCGTTGCGCGTGGCGTAGCGAGCGCGGACGAGGTTGACTCGGTGCTTGGTGTGCTCATTGAGCTGCTGGAGATGGCCTGCGATGAGCAGGTTGTATTGCTCGTTGATGGGTACGACGCGGCGTGGTTGGGCCGTGCGAGCGCGAGTGGCGCTTCTGGCACCGATCCGGCAGGGCTATTCGATCGTGTGCTGTTCGAGGCCATTGCCGCTGCGCACGATTCGTTGCGGCTGACGTGTCTGATGGGGGAGCGTCCCGGTCCTGCCGAAGCGGCGCTTTCTTCGCGCAGTTGCTCGTATTATCTGACGACGCCGCTTTCGACGTGGTGTGACCGTTGGTTCGGCTTTTCGGATGCCGAGGTCCAGGCTCTGTTGAATCATGCTGGGCGCGAGGAATACCTTGATGATGCGCGTGAATGGCTCGAGGGATATCGGTTTGGTAGGGATTATTGCTCGAATCCAGCGCGTGTGATCGGTTTTCTGGACCGAGGCTGCACGGCGCCCGTGCGTGCCGATCTGTATGGATATGCCGATTGCCTGAGTAAGGTAGTTGCCGGGTGGAATCTCGACCGCCTTTCGGTCTTGTTCGATTTGCTCGAGGCCCATGGGTGCGCTGAGGTCCCGCTTTGTTTGGGCACTGCAGAGCCAGATGTCTCGCCTGACGATGGCATGTGGACAGCGCTGTACCTGTCCGGTTTCCTGACGACAGATATGACTGAGGAGCCAGAGCATGGCGATCGCCTCCGTGCTTTGCGATTGCCCAATAAAGAGCTTCGCCAGGCCTTGCGTCTAGTGATTGTTGAGTGGTTTGAGTGCGCTGCCGAAGACATTCGAGACGTCGATGCGTTTCGCGACGGGCTGTGCCGTGGGGATGAGGATGCGGTGAGGCGGGCGCTAAGCCGCATCCTGGGGGATGCGGGAATCGGTGAGACCGACCCAGATAAGCCGCTGCCATATCATCTGCTCTTGCAGCGGCTCTGCTTTGGCTTACCGGGCTATGCCAATCCTGCCTCGAGGCGAAAGTGTGGCGCAGGTCGCTGGGACATCCAGGTTTTCCCTACGGGTGCTGTGTTCGACGTAGCAGATACGATTGGCATGCTGGACGAGCGCCCGCTGATAACGATTAACTTGATGTATGACCCCGATGTGGATGCGCTGGGCCTGGAATTGCTGGCCGTGCAGTCGCTACTCGACATAGAGCGCGACGGCATCGACGAAATCCGTGTACCGCGCCCCGGCGTGGGTCGCATGCGCTGGGGGTTCGGTTTTGATGGGCAGCATGTGGCTACGGTGTGCCAGCGGCTTTAAGCACCGAGGTGTTTCCGGCTTCCGTTACTCGGTGTCCTTCAGGGGCGGCATGGGCTTCCAGTTGGGATCCTTGATGATCTTGCGGGCGTCCTTCATACCTCGGCGCAGCGCCGGAATGCCGGTCTTAAAGCACTTGTCGACCGCGGCCAGGCGAATGAATTCCTTGCAGAAGGTCGCGGCGTTGCCCAGACGGAACAGCATAGGGTGGTAGTCGCCGTAGATCTGCATGTAGCGTGCCAGATAACCGCGGTTGCGCATGATGTAGTAACGGTTGGTGTCGCTCGTGGAGTTGAGCTGGCGCTTGCCGGCGATATCCCAGTTAGAGACGGCGCGGGCGCGCTTGAGCACCAGGTCGGCCACAACGGCGGCGGGGAAGTGCTGGCTGGCCACGTAACCATAGCAGGCATCGTCGCCGTAGATGAAGAATCGCGCATCGGGCAGGCCGATCTTGTCGACCACGCGGCGCGAGAACATGCCGCCCTCAAAGCATAGTTGGTTCATGGCGCGGTAGCCCTCGGGTCCCAGGTCCCACTTGGCGACAGGGTTGGGAATGCCGAGTGAAAGGATGAGTTGGTATTGCCAAAAGAAGGCGCCGCCGTCAAAGTCCAGGCGCGAACCCTGGATAACATCGTAGCGGTCGGTCCACTTGGCAAGACGCTCGATGCCTTCGGGGATGACGAGCACGTCGTCGTCCATCACCCAGAACCACTGGGCGCCCAGGTCGTAGGCGCACTTGGTGCCGGCGGAGAAGCCACCCGCGCCGCCGCCGTTTTCAAGCTGCGGCGCGTAGATAACGCGGTCGGTGCCGCCCTGCGCGTCGGGCTGCTCGGTGTCGATGCCCCACAGGTTGGCCAGGCGCTCGTTGAATGCGGTGCACATGGTCTCGGTCTCGCGCGAGTTCTCGTTATCGACAATCACGATGCGCCAGGGCGTTGCCGTGAGCTCGGTCATGGAATCGAACAAGTTGGCCAGGAGTTCCTGGCGCTTGTACGTAACGACGACGATGGCGAGCTTGTCGATGGGGGCGGGAAGGGTTGAAGGCATGGGGCAATATATCCTTTCACGCGCGGCGCGCATGCGCTGCACGGAAGCTATCGAATACGTCCTTGGGACTGTCCTATTGTAAAGGCTCGGCGCACCTTGACGGCAAGCTTTGAATAAAACGCAGGAACCTGCCATGGGCCCGCCGCATGACGTGGGGCTGCTTTGCCCGCAAGAGGCTCCATAGATTATATAAACGCCCGCTGGCGCGCTGACCCTTTGATACCATGAAACGACAGGTATTTCCTAAGGAGCACATTTGTCTACTAACACCTCTGGCAGCCCTGTTCTGTCGCTGCTTATTCCCATTTACAATGTTCAGCGCTACCTGCGCGAGTGCCTCGATTCCGCCCTGGCGCAGACGCTCAAGGATATTGAGATCATCTGCATTAACGACGGGTCGACCGACAACTCGCCGGCGATTATCCGCGAGTATATGGAGCGCGATAGGCGCGTCAAGATGATCGACAAGGCCAACAGCGGCTACGGCGACTCGATGAACCACGGTCTGGAGATGGCGCGTGGCAAGTACGTGGGCATCTTGGAGTCCGATGACTTTATGGCGTCCGACGCTCTCGAAAAGCTTGTCTCGGCCGCCGATAGCAATAATGCCGACTTTGCGAAGGCGAACTTTGATTTCTACTGGTCTAAGCCCGAGGAGCGCCGTTCGCTGCACGAGATGTTTAAAGCCAAGGACTGTGGCAAGCCGGTGCACCCGAGCGATACGACTCAGTTCTTTAAGCAAAAGCCGTCGATTTGGTCGGCCGTGTACCGTCGCGATTTTCTTGAGCGCAACGGCATTAAGTTTCTGCCGACTCCGGGGGCATCCTTTCAGGACACGTCATTCGCCTTTAAGGTGATCGCGTGCGCCGATAAGGCTGTTTACCTGCATGATGCCGTGTTGTCGTATCGCCAGGACAACGAGAATTCTTCGGTCAATTCTTCGGCTAAGGTCTTTTGCGTCAATACCGAGTATGCCGAGATTGAGCGTTGGATTCGAGAGGATTATGCCCGCGGCCACGCAAGCGGCGACGTCGCGCGCATGCTCAAGTTCAACCAGCTCATTAAGTACGATTCGTACATGTGGAACTACGTGCGCCTGGCGCCCAAGTTCTATAAGGAGTTCCTGGTTCAGATGGCCAAGGAGTTCCAAGCGGCCTTGGACGCCGGGGACTTTTCGCTTGATGACCTCAAGCCGTGGAAGCGCGCAAATCTCGCTGCTATCCTCAAAGATCCTGAGGGCTGGGTTGACGAGCATCCGAGCTTTGCGACGGATGGTGCCTTGGGGCGTGCTAAGTATTACGCCTCGGTTGGAGGCCCAGGCGTGGTCGCCGCTTTCCTCATCGAATCGCTGAGGGGGTAGGTCGGCATGGGAGAGGCCTCGTGTCCTAAAGCTACCATTGTCGTCCCCGTTTACAACTCTGCGCGCTCCATTCAGCGATGCCTCGATTCGCTGTTGGCCCAGTCTGAGCGTTCGATTCAGGTTGTCTGCGTCAACGACGGTTCGACTGATGATTCGTTGAACGTTTTGCGCCAGATTGCGCAGGCCAACGATCGCGTACTGGTGATTGACCAGGAAAACGCGGGCGTCTCGTGTGCTCGAAATGCCGGCATCGATGCCGCCGTGGGCGGGACCGTCTTTTTTGTGGACGCCGACGATTACATCGATGCGCAGACGGTCGAGCGCGTGCTGCATGCCATGGAGTCTGCAGATGCCGAGGCCGCCGTTTTTGGCGGCGTCTGTGAACCTGCCGATGCTGCCCCCAAACGCGTCCAGCAACTCATGAGTCCCAAAGCTGGTATCTTTGGCGCCCGTGATCCCCAACTGCTGTTCCATTCGAATGCGCAGCCCTATGCCTGCCGTGCGGCTTTTTCGCGCGAGCTGCTCAATCGCGAAGGCATTCGCTTCGCCCCCGGTCTGGCTTTGGGCGAGGACGTCGTCTTCCAATTTGCGGCTTATGCGCTTGCCCACAAGACCGTCGTCATGCCGGACAAGTTCTACCACTACGTGATGGAGAGCGAATCGGCGACGCACGAGTTCAACAGTGCCGAGGCTCGCGCCAAAAAGCTTGACGCCCACATGAGGATGCTCGAGGAGGTCTTGGAGGACTGGGCGGCCTACGGTCTTTTGGACCTGTGCCCCGGCGAGCTGATAACTTGGTTTTTGGACCTCATTGTGTTCGACCTGGCGCGCTTGGATGCCGATGACTTCCATCGCGTGGCGGCTCGCGTCAACATGGACCTTACGACGTTTTTGGGAACGGAGTGGGCGGATATGCCTGCTAAGGGCGCCGTTTGCCGTGTTGCCCAGAAGCTCGTTGCGGCGACCTCGGGCGTTTCGATGGCAGACGCCACGCTGTTCTATCTTTCGACTCGCGGTCTCAAAGCCTGCCTGGAGCGCTTTATCTAATTCCAAGCGCTGCCGCCCGCCGCAACTCGGCTGCTAAAATAACCCTGTTACACGCTATCCAACAGGAGGTTCTCTTGCAGAACTCTGATACCCCTAAAGTTTCGCTGCTTGTTCCCATCTGCAATGTTGAGCGCTACCTGCGCGAGTGCCTCGATTCCGCCGTTGCGCAGACGCTCAAGGACATCGAGATTATCTGTATCAACGACGGCTCCACCGATAGTTCGCCAGATATCATCCGCGAGTACATGGAGCGCGACTCCCGTGTCAAGATGATCGACAAGGCCAACAGCGGCTACGGCGACTCGATGAACCGCGGCCTGGAGATGGCTCGCGGCGAGTACGTGGGCATCCTTGAGTCCGACGACTTTATGTTTGAGGATTCGCTCCAAAAGCTGGTCGCCAAGGCCGATGCTGAGCATGCCGATGTGGTGAAGGGCGACTTTTACCTGTATTGGTCCACGCCCAGCGAGCGCCGTGAGCTGTTTGGGATCATCGACGAGCATATGACGGGCGCCGCGTATCGCCCTGTCGATCGCCCGGGCATCTTCTACCGCAAACCTTCCATTTGGTCGGCTATCTATCGGCGCGAGTTCCTCAACGACAATCAGATTCGGTTCCTTCCCACGCCGGGTGCCTCGTATCAGGACGCAGGCTTTAACTTTAAGGTTTGGGCTTGCGCCGAGCGCGCCGCGTTTATTGCGGACCCCATTTTGTGCTATCGCCAAGATAACGAGAAGAGCTCCGTTAATTCGCCCAACAAGGTGTTTTGCGTTTGCGACGAATATGCCGAGATGCAGCGCTTTTTGGACGAGCGTCCCGAGCTCAAGGCTCAGCTCCAGGGCATTTTAATGCGCATGAAGGTCGATACGTACCGTTGGAATGACGAGCGCCTGGTCGATGAGCTGCGTGGGCAGTTTTGGGAGAAGGCTTCACCCGATCTCAAGGCCGATTGGGATGCCGGTCGCTTTGACTTGTCGCTGTTTGATCCGCGTGGCGAGACCGACTTGCGCCTGATGGTCAAGTCGCCCCGCGCCTATATCGATTCGCGCTTTGACTTTAAGAAGCCGGGCAAGCTCAATACGTTTAAGCATTACTTGAAGATCGGCGGCCTGCCGCTGGTCTGGCGCGTGCTGACGTATCAGCGCACCTACGGCGATAACCCGCATCCCGACGACGTGCCGGCGGCGCAGTAGGAGCACGTGATTATGGCTACCCCTAAGATTTCCGTTGTCGTTCCCATCTATAAGGTGGAGGAGTGCCTGGCCTGGTGCCTGGACTCCCTGCTTGCGCAGGATATGCCCGATTGGGAGGGCGTGCTGGTCAACGATGGCTCGCCGGACGGTTCGCGCGATATTGCGGCTGCCTATTGCGAAAAGGACGCGCGCTTTAGGCTGGTTGATAAGGAGAACGGCGGCCTGTCGAGTGCACGTAATGCAGGCATCGCTGCGTCCACGGCGTCTATCGTCGCGTTTTTGGATTCCGACGACCGCTTTACGCCCGATGCATGCCGCGTGATCGTCGATACCTTTGAGCGCGAGGACTGCGACGTTTTGACCTTTGGCGCGAATCCGTATCCGCTCGAGGCGGGGTATCCGTGGCTTAACTATGCACTGAGTCCACGCGGTGTGTCGTTTGAAGGCTATAGCTCCGACCTACTGTTTAAGGAAGCATCTCGCCCCTTTGCATGGCGCACCGCCTGCAGGCGTGAGTTTTTGCTGGGTAACGGGATCGTGTTCGACGTAACCGTTAAGTATGGCGAGGACCAGGTCTTCGATTTTGCCGTGTACGGTCGCTCGCGCAAGACCGCGCTTATTTCGAACAAGCTGTATGACTACCGCGTGGCGCGCAAGGGTTCGCTCATGGACACCATGCGCTACGACGACGAGACACGTCTGCTGGAGCACGTGAAGATTTACTCCGCGGTGCTGGCTGACTGGCAGCGCGACGGTCTCGATGCTCAGCATGCCGATGACCTGGCGTACTTCCTCTGCGACCTGGTGCTGTACGATGCGCTCAGGTTGCTGGGTTCGGACTGCGGCAAGGTGTTTGCTGCCGTTGCCACGGCACTTGCCGGTTCTGTCGTGGGCAGCGATGCTGCGCTCGCACAATGCGCTCCTTCTGTTGCTGCTATGGTGCGTGCGGCGCTTACCAGCAAGGCCCCCAATGCCCGTGGGTGCAAAAAGCTCATGTTCGATTACGACGTCTTGAGGTTTGGGCGCCTGGGTGCCTGTAAACGCATGGCAGCGAACGCCCTGGGAAAGCGAGAAGTGTAGATGAGTATCAAGCGTTTGGCACTTTGCCGCAGTCAGGGCCGTCTGTTTGTGCTGCTTCGTTTTGCCGGTCAGGATGTCGCCGCGCTTATCGAGCGGGAGGGTTCTCGAGCGTTTGCCTATGCGACGACGAGCGGTTCTTGTGTGCCGTCGCTGGTGCTCCCGGTCGATCATGGCCGTGTGCTGGCGCTTTGCCCTTCCGTTTCCGATTACGAGCACGAGCTCGCCGTCTTGGTGCTTCCGTTTTTGGATGGTACGTCGATGGATGTCGTTTTTGCATCCGGTGGTCAAAGGTTGGGCGCCATTCGTCTCGATAGCCGCGTGGCCAAGCTGGAATCCAAGATTAACTACAAAGCAAAGCCTGCGCTGTGCGCGCTTATCCGCGATGCGCAGCGTGGCGAATGCTGCGGTCGCTACGAGATCGATGCCATTCGCTATTTGCCGGCAGACGACGGCGCGGTGTGGCGCTTTGAGGTCAAGTGGGCGGGAGACCCCCAGTGCGCGCCTGAGCTCCAGATCTTCGATACGCATATGAATGCCATCGATGCTACCGTGCATGTGTTTGAATCGCAGGTCGATGTGCCGCAGCAGAACGGATGCCACGTCAATAAAACGTATCTGAGCGTTGAGATGCCTCAGGTTATACGAGATTTTGTCGCGATTGCGAGCGATCCCACGGAGCAGATTCAGAGTGGTTTTTGCGCTATGGATGGTCGCCTGTACAACGGCATGGTCGACGACAGCTGGAACCGCATGAAGGACGCGCGTGCAGACGACGCGGCTTATCGACGTTGGTTTGAGCAGCATCGCGCAAAGCCGGGCGATTTGGCGTGCCAGTGTGTCACTTCGGTGACCTTTGCCTATAGACCGCTCGTGAGCATTGTGGTGCCGTGCTACAAGACTGATCGGGTCTACCTGCGCGAGCTGCTGGACTCGGTGCTAGCCCAGAGCTATGACAACTGGGAACTGCTCCTTATGGATGCCTCGCCCGAATGGGACGCGGTTGCCGACCTTGCGGCAGGTGCTCACGACGAGCGCGTTCGTCGCATCGGGCTGCCCGGCAACGGCGGCATTGTGGTCAACACCAACGCAGGTATCGAGCAAGCGACGGGCGACTACATCGCGTTCTTGGACCACGATGACATTCTGGAGCCGGACGCGTTATTCCAGTATGTTTCCGCGCTGAATAAGGCGGCCGAGGGCGAGCGCCCCCAGGTCCTGTTCTGCGACGAGGACATGTTCCAGAAAACGGGGGAGTGGGGTCAGCCTGTCTTTAAGACGCAGCTCAACGTCGATCTGCTCTATAGCCATAACTGCGTGACGCATTTCCTGATGGTGGAGAAGGCGCTAATCGATCGTATTGGCACGTCCCCGGAAGACGTTGCGGGTGCCCAGGACTACGACTTGACGCTTCGCTGCCTTGCAGCCGGCGCGCGCTTTGAGCACGTTGCGCATGTGCTGTATCACTGGCGCGTGCATCCGGGATCGACCGCCGACGGCTCTGCCGATAGCAAGCCGTATGCTATCGAAGCCGGCCGTCTTGCGCTGCAGCGCCACTTTAACGCGCTGGGCATTTGCGGAACGGTCGAGGAGACCGAGACGCCGTTTGTCTATCGCATGCGTTATGCGCTGCCGGAGTCTGCGCCGCTGGTGAGTATTGTGATTCCCACCAAGGATCACATTGAGACGCTCGATGCCTGCGTGATGTCGATCGCTCAGAAGGCAACGTATGCCAATTACGAGATCGTCTTGGTGGAGAACAACAGCAAAGCCCCGGAGACGTTTGCGTATTACGAAACCCTGCCAGAGCGCGTGGCTGTAGTATCCGAAGGCAAGGGTAACGCACGTGTTGTGTACTGGCCGGGCGAGTTCAATTACTCTCAGATCATCAATTTTGGTGTGAAGCACGCCAAGGGCGACTACCTGCTGCTGCTCAACAACGATACCGAGGTCATAAGCCCCGACTTTATCGAAGAGACGATGGGCTATCTGCAGCGTCCCGATGCGGGCGTGGTGGGCGCCAAACTCTACTTT
>CATZMG010000053.1 GCA_958421655.1 uncultured Collinsella sp. | reverse complement strand
GGTGCTGGCGGTGCAGGATGCGATTGATGTGCCGGGCCGCGCGCCGGCCGACCCCGTGCGCTCGCGTTTGCGGGCATCGAGTGTGTTGATGGGCTGGGGCATGGAAGATTCGCTGGAGCGCGCGGACGCGATGCGCTCGCGCGGGTGGGGTGCCGCGACGCGTCGTACGACGTATGCGCGGTATCGACTGGGGCGCAGCGACGTTGCCGCGCTGGCCGGGCTCGCACTGTTTGGTGCTGCCGCGGTGGCAGTGGCGTGGACCGCGACGACGCAGTATTCGTTTTATCCGCAGCTCTCGGTGCCGGCGCCGTGGCCGGGCTATGTCGTGTACGCTGCCTGGATGGTGCTGCCTTGCGCGTTTCATGCGATTGATGAGAAGAGGTTTGGCTGATGGCTCGGTTGGATAGGGGCCCGGTGTCGGGCGCGGCGTGCGGCCCGGATATTCCGGCGATTGAGGTGCAGGGCCTTAGTTTTGCCTATCCCGGGGCCGAGGCACCGGTGCTCGAGGGGCTTGATTGGCGTGTTCCCCAAGGTGCATTTGCGCTGCTTGTTGGCGGTACCGGTTCGGGTAAGTCGACGCTGCTGTCGCTGCTCAAGCCCGAGATCGCTCCGGCGGGCGAGCGCACTGGTGATGCGCGCGTGCTGGGCGAGAACGTTGCCGACATGGACGTGCGGGCATCGGCGGAGCGCGTGAGCTATGTGTTCCAGGATCCCGAGAACCAGATCGTGTGCGAAACCGTGTGGCACGAGATGGCGTTTGGCCTGGAAAACTTGGGGCTAGCACGTGATGAGATGCGCCGTCGCGTAGCTGAGACCAGCTATTTCTTTGGGTTGGAGGATTGGCTCCACCGCGATACCGATACGCTTTCGGGCGGGCGCAAGCAGCTGCTGTCGCTGGCGGCTGTGCTGGCACTGCGTCCACGCGTGCTACTCCTCGACGAGCCCACGTCCCAACTGGACCCCGTTGCCGAGAAGAGTTTTCTGCACGCGCTGTTTCGTGTGAATCGCGAGTTGGGGTGCACGGTTGTCGTGGCAACGCACCAGCCGCGCCCGATGCTCGAATACGCGACGTGCGCGTATCGGATTGAGGGCGGACGCGTGTGCGAGGTGGCTGACCTAGCGAGTTTGGGTAGTCGCGAGGGACTTTTGGCTTTGGACTCTTGCCGGCCCGCGCAGGTGGCGGCGACGAGTGCGGCGGCAGCTATTCGCGAGGGCTGGTTTCGCTACGATCGCGCGGGCGGTTGGGTGCTGCGCGGACTCGATGCGTCGTTTTCGGCAGGCGCGGTGCATGCGGTTGTGGGCGGTAACGGCTGTGGTAAGTCGACAATGCTTTCGGTGCTGGCCAAGACGGTCAAGTTGCAGCGTGGGCATATGGAGCGCGGGACTGCCTCGGCGGCACTGCTGCCTCAGAATCCCAAGGCGTTGCTGGTTGCCGAGATGGTGCGCGACGAGCTGATGGAATGGGCTTCGACCTGCGGATATGACGAGGCTGTGGCGCGGGAGCGCGCGGCGAGCCTGGGGCTGTCGGGTTTGGATGGGCGCCACCCGTACGATCTTTCGGGCGGACAGCGTCAACTGCTTGCGTTGGCAAAGCTGCTGCTGATTGGCCCCGAGCTGCTATTGCTCGATGAGCCCACCAAGGGTCTAGACCTGGCCAGCCGCCGCATTATCGCCCACGCCTTGCGTGACCATGCGAAGGCTGGCGGCACCGTCATCATGGCTACGCACGATCTGGATTTTGCCGAGCAGGTTGCCGATGACATTGCCATGATGTTCGACGGTGAGATTGCCTGCATGGAGCCGCCGGCCGACTTCTTTGCCGACAACGTGTTTTATAGGGCGTGATGGGATGACGGATTATCGCGTCGCGCGCCTACTCGCAAAACTGGAGATACCGCTGCTGCTGGCGGTTCCCGCAGTGATGGCTGCGGCGTTGCTGGCAGGCGCTGAGCAGGCGGCGCTTGCCATGCTTGTCGTGGTGGCGCTGGTGCTCGCGCTGTTTTTTGCGGGCTACGAGGCGTCGCGACCGGGCCTGCGCCAGATTATGCCAACGCTGGTTCTGGCGGCGTTGGCCGCGGCGGGGCGCATCTTGTTTGGCCCCATTCCCGACTTTAAACCCGTGAGCGCCATCGCCATTATCGCCGGGGCGACACTCGGTCGTCGTAACGGCTTCATGGTCGGTGCGCTGGCGGCGCTGACCAGCAACTTCTTTTTTGGACAGGGCATGTGGACGCCATGGCAGATGTATGCCTGGGGTCTGGTTGGCTATGTTGGCGGCGCGCTGGCGCATGCGGGCGCGTTCGACCGTGCGGATGGAACCGTGCGCATGCCGGCGCTGATGGCGTACGGCTTTGCATCGGGCCTGCTCTACGGCGTGGTAATCAACGCCTACGACATCATCGGTTTTGTGCAGCCGCTCACGTGGGCGGGCGCTGTGGCGCGTCTTGCCACGGCGGTGCCGTTCGATATCACACACGGCCTTGCGACCTGCGTGTTCTTGGCTGCTCTCTACAAACCTTGGTGTCGACGGATCAACCGCGTCGTCGTGAAGTACGGGCTATAGGACCGGTTGCGTTCCCTTACGAACTTGCGGTGGAATAGTTCTCGTTTTTGGCTATTTGCTGCCCAAACAGGAACTATTTCACCGCAACTTATAGGGAGAGAGAGGGGTCGCATGATCTGTTTTCCTCCGTCCCCAGGGGGTCAGTTGGGGCTAGAACTCTAGGGTGAGGGTGACGGGACAGTGGTCGCTGCCAAAGATGTCGCCACGGATACCGGTGTCGCGAACGTTGGCGGCGATTGAATCACTTACCAGGAAATAATCGATGCGCCAGCCTGCGTTGTTCTTGCGGGCATTAAAGCGGTAGCTCCACCAGCTGTAGACGCCTTCGACGTCGGGGTTTGCCGCACGCCAGGTATCGGTAAACCCGGCGTTGAGCAGCTCGGTAAACTTGCCGCGCTCCTCGTCCGAAAAGCCGGCGTTGCCGCGGTTGGACTTGGGGTTCTTAAGGTCGATCTCCTCGTGCGCCACGTTAAAGTCGCCACAGGTTACGACGGGCTTGCCGGTTTCGCGCTCAAGCGCGCTCAAAAAGCCGCGATAGGCATCGTCCCAGGCCATGCGTACATCAATGCGCGCGAGCTCATTTTGGGCGTTAGGCGTGTAGACATCCACAAACCAAAACTTGTCGAACTCGAGCGCGCAGACGCGGCCCTCGGTTGCGGCTTGGGCGACGAGCTCGGCCGCCTCGCCCTCGCCGGCGTAGGGTAGCAGCGCGTCGGCGCGTAGCACGCGCAGCGGTTCCTGGCGGCTAAAGACCGCGGTGCCCGAATAGCCTTTACGCTCGGCGTAGCTCCAGGTTTGATGATAGCCGGGCAGGTCAATATCGACCTGGCCCTCTTGCAGTTTGGTCTCTTGCAGCGCCAAGATATCGACGCCGAGTTCTTGCGCGATCTGGATAAAGCTCGGGTCCTTTTTGAGAACGGCGCGCAGGCCGTTGACGTTCCACGAGGCGAAAGTGTAAGTCTGAGGCATGGTGTCCTTTCGACGGGGTTGGCAGGCTTAAGATTAGCGCAACAGGGGCGGGGCGTAGTCCGCGAGTGATAGTGCGAACGCCGCCGTCCCGGAGACACGGACGGAGGACTCATATGACGCAGGCAATATCGGAGCCCAAGCAGGCCTCCGCCGCGCTGGCGGAGCTGTTCGGCACTCACAAGCGCGTGGTCTTCTTTGGCGGCGCGGGCGTTTCCACGGCGAGCGGCATCCCCGATTTCCGCAGCGTGGACGGCCTGTATCACCAGCGGTTTGCCTACTCGCCCGAGACCATGCTCTCGCATAGCTTTTATGAGGCGCATCCGGCCGAGTTCTTCGACTTCTACCGCACCAAGATGATCGCGCTTGGCGCCAAGCCCAACCGCTGCCACACCAAGCTGGCCGAGCTGGAACACGCCGGCAAGCTAAATGCCGTGGTGACGCAAAACATCGACGGCCTGCATCAGATGGCGGGCTCGCAGCGCGTGTTCGAGCTGCACGGATCGGTCCATCGCAACATTTGCCAGTCGTGCGGCGCGGTCTATAGCGCCGAATGGATTTGCGCGCGCGAGCACGAGGATGCCGCGGGCGTGCCCGTGTGCCCCGCGTGCGGCGGGCGCATTAAGCCCGATGTGGTGCTCTACGAGGAGCCGCTCGATGAGCGCGTGCTAACCGGCGCCGTTGCCGCCATCGCTGCGGCCGATGCCCTCATTGTGGGCGGGACCTCGCTCGTAGTGTATCCGGCGGCGGGCCTTACGCGCTGCTTTACCGGCGATACGCTGGCCATTTGCAATCTTGCTCCCACCGATCAGGATGCAAATGCCGACCTGCTGATTTCTTGCGACATCGCGGCTGCGTTTGCGTTCTAGCCCGTGTGCGCGGATACAATAGAAAGACTGATTGCAAAGCGACCCCGCCGCCTGCGCCCGAGCGCGGCGGCGCGGGCATTTTAGGAGGATGTTCATGGCGAACGATAGTAAGACATGGCGGTGCGGAAAGTACGAGCTCAGCTTTGACCGCCCGCGCATCATGGGCGTCCTCAACGTGACGCCCGATTCGTTTAGCGACGGCGGTGAGCACTTCGACCCGGACGCCGCTATCGAGTACGGCCTGGCGATGCTCGACGCCGGTGCCGACATCATCGACGTGGGCGGCGAGTCCACGCGTCCCGGCTTTACCCCGGTCAATCCCGACGAGGAAGCTCGCCGCGTGCTGCCCGTGGTGCGCGCGCTGGCCAAGGAGGGCGCCATCGTCTCGATCGACACGCGTCATGTGGCGGTTGCCAAGGCGGCCGTGCGCTGCGGCGCCTCGATCGTCAACGACGTGACCGGCTTCACCGATCCCAAGATGGTCGAGTTTGTTAAGACGAGCACCTGCGGCATCATCGTGATGCATGCCGGCGAGGTCGCCGCGCCCACCCGCACGCACGCAACGGTGCAGCTCGATACCTCGGCAGCGGCGTTTGTTGCCGAGAAGGCGCGCGAGGCGGCTGCCGAGGCCGCGCGTGAGGCCGAGAAGCCGGCTCGCCGCCGTCGCGGCAAGTTGCTGGGTGAGCCTAAGTCGGAGGCCAAGCTTCCGGGCGGCGTGGTGCAGCCCTCGTTGCCGTTTGGCGAACCGGAGCCCACGTCCGAGCCTGCAAGCGAGCAGGAGACGCCCGCCGCCGAGCAGACTGCTGCCGCCGAGACCGTCGCGCCCGCGCCCGCAGCCACCGAGGCCGCATCGGAGTCCAATGACCGTCTGGCCGCCATGATGCGCCGCAGCGCCCGCCGCGAGGAAGCCTACGTGCCCACCTCGCAGCTCCGCCGCTTCACCCTGCCCGATTCGGCGCCCATCATGCGCCGCGTCATGGGCTTTCTGTCTGACCAGGCCCGCACACTCATCCATGCCGGCGTGTCGCGCGACCGCATCTGCATCGATCCTGGCCCGGGCTTTGGCAAGACGGCCAACGAGGACATCGTCATCCAGCGCGAGACCGCCAAAATGGCGTCGCTGGGCTATCCGCTCATGTGCGCCGTGTCGCGCAAGCGCTTCGTGGGCGCCGTCTCGGGCGTGACCGAGGCCGCCGAGCGCGATGTCGCCACGTTTGGCGTGTGCCTGGGCGCTATCCAGGCCGGTGCCAACATCGTGCGCGTGCACGACGTCGCGGGCTTTGCGCAGTTCCTGAACGGTTACTGGGCTGTTGCTAAGCCGCAGCCGCGCCGCGCGTTTGTGGCCGTGGGCTCCAACCTGGGGCATCGTTGCGACAACATCCGCGCCGCACGCGACATGATCGCCGAGATTCCGCTCACCTGCGTGTCCAACTGCTCGCGCATCTACGAGAGCGAGCCGGCTTACGAGACGCGCCAGGACGCGTTTGCCAACGCCGTCATCGAGATCAAGACCGAGCTGGCGCCGCTGGTGCTGCTCGACGAGCTTATGAAGATCGAGGCTGAGCTGGGGCGCGACCGCTCCAAGAAGGCCAAGGTCAACGGTCCGCGCACCATCGACCTGGACCTGTTGTGGATGGACGGCGAGATCCACGGCGGCAAGAAGCTGCGCCTGCCGCATCCGCTCATTGGCGAGCGCGACTTTGTGCTGGTGCCGCTCGAGGACCTGATGCACGACCCAGCGCGGTTCTTCCGCTACAACGGCGTAGAGGTCAAAGAGCCCGAGGACCGCGTGGGGCATATCGTGGGCGAATTGGGGCGTATGTAGATGATTGAGATGAATGCCGTAGCCGCCGGTACCGAACTTGACGCCGCGCGCGATGCGGGCCGCGAGGGCATGTCCGCGGGCTGGTGCGCTTGGAGCGCGGGCGAGGCGTCGTTGACGTTTTCGTTGGTCGTGCGCCCGGACGTGAACATGCATGCCTTCCACGGCCTGCCGTTTGTGGCGGCGATGGGCATGATGGACGCGCTCGTGGGCACGGCGTCGACACCGGGCCTGGGCCTTGCCGGCAAGGTGGGCATCCAGTGGCCGAGCGACATTGTGTGCGGCGCGCCTACGTTTGAGACGTCGTTCGCGCGCGTTGCCGTGAACGGCGGTGCCGGTGCTGCGGGCATGTTCGGTGCCGTGACGGTGGATATTGAGCGTTCGGCGCTGAGCGAGCTTGGTGTGGACGTGGCTGACGAAGCGCTGGTCGAGACGCTGGCCGCCGCCGTGCTGGCCCGCGTGGACGCCTGGGCGGTTGTTGCCAACACGCCGCAGGGCGCTGCCGGTCCGCTGGCCCCCGTGCTGGGCGAGTACTTCGACATGGTGCCGCTGCTGGGCCGCCAAGTTGCGGCGGTGTCTCCCAACGGCTTGCCGCTTGCGGTCGGTGTGTTTGCGGGCCTGGACATCTGGGGCCGCGCGACCATCAAGACCGATGCCGGCGAGCAGGAGTTTCCGCCCGAGGCTGTACGAATTCGCGGGCTGTAGCGCGGGGCGCCAGCGCTCAAAGATAACGATGGCAACAAGACCCTTCTCGGCCTGTGCCGGGGAGGGTTTCGCCTATCTGAGGAATAGGCTTGGCGAGCCTTTGCGGGGGCTGTGGCATCGGGTGTGCTCGACTTAAGCCCCCGTCCTACCCCAGCTCCTGCATGCGGCGGTAGATTTCGCAGATGCCCTTGATGGTGAGTTGTCCGTCGACCACGTCGAAGGCATCGGTCGAATCGGCGACGATGCCGGCGAGACCGCCCGTGGCGATAACGGTGGCGTCCTCGCGCCCCAGCTCGCGCTTCATGCGCGCAACCAGGCCCTCGGCCATGGCGGCGGCGCCCGTTACGGCGCCGACCTTGATGCACTCCTCGGTATCGCGGCCGATGGCATGCTCGGGCGCCTCGAGCGGAACGCTGGCGAGCTTGGCGGCGCGGGCGGCGAGCGCGTCCATCGAAATGCGGATGCCCGGCGCAATCGCTCCGCCAATGTAATAGCCGTCCTCGTCGATGACGTCGATATTGGTTGCGGTGCCAAAGTCTACCACGATTGCCGGGGCGCCGTAGAAGGTTTCGGCAGCGACGGCGTTGGCGATGCGGTCGGCACCAACGGCCTGGGGGCGCGCCGCCCGCAGCTTGGTCACGGCGGCCGTCTGCGGTCCGATGACAATGGCATCCGCCGCGATGCGGTCGGCCACGGCGTGCCACTCGCGCGAGAGCTGTGGCACCACGCCGGCAAAGGCGATCGCGTCGACTGCGCCGAGCGAGAGGTCGTACATCTTAAAGAAGCCCATCAGGCGCACGTGGATCTCGTCGGCGGTATAGGAGCGGTCGGTGGGCATACGCCACGACTGCACCAGCTCGTCTCCGTCAAACAGGCCCATGGCCGTCTGCGTGTTTCCCATATCGATAGCGAGCAGCATGTCTACTCCAGGTGTCGGCGTAAAAGGACGCACACCATTGTATACGCGCCGCCGACGCCGCTCGGCTGCGATTCGTTTACGGTGATATGGCTGAGGGGTTTAAATATGAAGGAATTATGCTCTACGAGATTTTCCTTGCCGTTTACCGAACTCCCGCGTAATATTCTTTCTTGCGCACATGAGGCGCCCAGACATTGCGGGGTGGAGCAGTCTGGTAGCTCGCCGGGCTCATAACCCGGAGGTCGTAGGTTCAAATCCTGCCCCCGCGACCAAGAACTTGCAGCTCGTCGGCCTAGCCGGCGAGCTTTTTTGTTATCGCGGGACTGTGTTTTCGGTCCAATTCTCGGCCTCTCAAACAAAATCTCAATCTGTAACATCTAGACCCGATTTGGGCGGATAGGTGTTACAGATCTAGATATTCCGGTGGGTTGGGCCCCGTTTGTCTAAATCTGTAACACGAGGAACGGATTTTGCCGAGTTGTTGTTACAGATTGAGATCTTTCGGCAGGCCAGATTGGTTTGTCTCGATCTGTAACAGTAAGACCCGGTTTTGCCGAGTAACTGTTACAGATCGAGACAAACCGACGGGCCGCCCCGTTCCATCCACCTGCCGCCACCTGATATTCGCCGATTTTCGTTGTGCCGCCGTGCCCCCATGCCATATCCTCTAGACAACTACGCGGCATCATCGCCGCCGCGCCTACAAGAGAGGAATGTCCATGACCGCACCTGCATCCAAGCTGCTCCAGCCCATTACGGTTGGCCCCCTTGAGCTCAAGAACCGCATTATGTTCCCGCCGCTGACCACCGGCTACGAGGAGCGCGACGGTTCCATTGGCGAGCGCAGCCTGGCTTTTTACGAGCGCCTGGCCCGTGGCGGCGTGAGCTACATCGTCATCGGCGACGTCGCTCCCGTCATGACCGCAAGCCCCACGCCCAAGCTGGCGACCGACGCCCAGATCCCCACGTTTAAGGCCCTGGCCGACACCGTTCACAAGCACGGTGCCAAGGTCGCGCTGCAGCTGTTCCACCCCGAGTACGACGTGCCCGGCGTCGGCCGCATGGTCATGGGATCCATGGCCGCTGCCAAGGCCGCGCAGGAGGCCAAGGCCGCCGGCGACGAGGAGACCTTTGCCGCCAAGATGGCCGAGTCCAACGAGATCCGCAATCAGGCCTACGCCAAGCTGCACCACGACATGCAGCACTTTGTGAACGAGGCCAGTGTGGAGCAGCTCACCCAGATCAAGGAGGCCATCGCTGCCTCGGCCGCCCGCGCGCAGCAGGCCGGCATCGACGCCATCGAGGTCCACGGCGACCGCCTGGTGGGTTCGCTGTGCTCGGCCATCCTCAACCAGCGCACCGACGAGTACGGTGGCTCGTTCGAGAACCGCGTTCGCTATGCGCTGGAGGTCGTCGCTGCCATTAAGGAGGCCGCGCCGCAGCTGATGGTGGAGTACAAGCTCCCCGTGATCATGGAGAACCCCGACGGCACGTCGCGCGGCAAGGGCGGCCTGCAGCCCGACGAGGCCTGCAAGTTTGCCAAGCTGCTCGAGGGCGCGGGCATCGATATGATCCAGGTCGCGCAGGCAAACCACACCGGCAACATGGGCGACACCATTCCGCCCATGGGCGCCATGCCCTATAACTGGACGCTGCCCGTGGCCGAGCGCGTCAAGGCCCTGGTCTCCGTGCCGGTGGCAACCGTGGGCCGTGTTGTCTCGGTCGAGGCCGGCGAGAAGATTCTGGAAGACGGCGCTGCCGACATCATCGCCTATGGCCGCTCGCTCATGTGCGACCCCGACATTGCGCTGAAGGCCGCGACCGGCGAGCCCATTCGCGAGTGCCTCAACTGCAACAAGGGCTGCGTCGACGCGATTCAAAACCGCAAGTACATCTCGTGCGTGCTCAATGCCGAGAACGGCGACGAGGCGACCATCGCCATCAAGCCGGGCGAGGGCGACAAGAAGATCGCCGTGGTAGGCGGCGGTATTGCCGGCCTGGAGGCCGCGCGCGTGGCGGCCAAGCGCGGCTACGATGTGACCGTCTACGAGGCGAGCGATCATCTGGGCGGCCAGATCGTGCTGGCGGCCGCGCCTCCGCGCAAGGACGAGATCATGCGCTCGGTCGAGTACTACGAGAAGATTCTGCCTGGCCTGGGCGTGAAGGTTGAGCTCAACCATGCCGCTACTGCTGAGGACCTCAACGCCGCCGATGCCGCGATTGTGGCCGTGGGCGCGCACGACGTGGTCATCCCCGTTCCGGGTGCCGATTCGGACAAGGTCGTCTCGAGCTGGGACGTGCTGGCCGGCAAGGTGGAGCTTACGGGCCGCGTCGCCGTCATTGGCGGCGGCCTGGTGGGCACCGAGACTGCCGAGTACCTGCTGCAGCACGGCTGCGAGGTGGCGATCGTGGAGATGCTCGACAAGATTGCCGCGGGCGAGTCCGAGACCATTCTGCCGCTGATTATGAGCGACTTCGCCGAGCACAACGTGGAGCAGCACGTGAAGACCCGCCTGACCGCCATTACCGACGAGGGCGTGGAGGCCATTCGCACCACCGAGGACGGCGCCGAGGAGCCGGTGAAGATCGCCTGCGATTACGTGGTGATGGCCGTGGGCTCCAAGGCCAACGCGTTTGACCTGGATGGCGTGACGGTGCCCGTGACCTGCGTGGGCGACTGCTCGGGCGAGCGCACCGCCGATATCGCGAGCGCCATTCGCACGGCATATCACGCGGCCAACGAGCTGTAGTTAACTTCGCGGCCAGGCGGGGCGGTAGCACGGATCCGTTTCGCCCGGCTGTGTCCCGTCGGGTGTCAATCGGTGCGGGGCCTGCAAGCGCAGCAGGTCCCGCCCTTTTGTTTTGCTCCGGTTGATGGCAATGCGCGGTAATCATGAGGAGTGAGGACGTCTACTGCCTTGCAGATCACTCAAAATTATTGGGGGAGGGGTTAATAACTATATCCTCTATACCAAAGGACATAAAGAGATGCCAATTTTGTTGACAAGCGAATGACGATTAGCTGCGAGTCAGCTACCAGCGTAAATAATCGATAAAGAAATGTCGTAATTTGGTGCCAAATGCCCAGATAACGCCGCGTCTATTTTAATTAACTGCTTTGAGCAAACAGTAAAATGCTACTATCTAACTTGCACGTAAGAAAGCAGATTAACGGCTAAGGCTAAGAAGTGGCAGGTATGTCGGAAGCAACTAGGACTCGCACGCATGCGCCCGAGGTTAGACAGCGCGCCGTCGAGATCCTCCAAGAGGGGGTCGGTCATCGCGCTCTCGCCGCGGAGCTTGGCATTCCCCAGGCCACGGCTCGTCAGTGGGCCCGCGCGTATGCCGTGGGCGGTGCCGACGCCGTTCTCAATGCCGGTTCGCATCATCACACCTATTCGTACGACGTAAAGCTCGCTGTGGTTAAGGACCGTCTGGAAAACGGCTTGACGGTTCGCGAGGCCATGATCAAGCACAAGATTCCCAGCGAGTCTTCGGTCAAGGCTTGGTGCCGTCAGTACCGCGAGAGCGGTGAGTCCGCACTGGTCGATAAGCCGCGCGGTCGCAAGCCGCGCGTTAAAAAGGCGGAATAGCAAACGGGATGGTGCGCCCACAGGGGCGCATTTTTCTTGCCGCCCCTCTACTCCAATGCGGACAGGCTCCTTGCCTCGTACGCCTAAAACTCCCCAGTTGACCGAAAACCTGTCGCCGCTACTCCTCAATTGAGCTATAACGTTAAACAATTGCAGCGTTTTTGCACGGGGGAGTGATGGTATGACGCTACTGTATTTCCTTACCCTGTTTCCGCTGGTACCGGCGCTGGGCATGCTGCTCGCGCGCGGTGACCGCGCCCGCGATGCGGTGGGGCTTGTAGGCTCCGGCATTATTATGGCGGTGACAGTTGTAGTCGCCGTCATGTTTTTTGGCACGGGTCCGCAGAGCTTTGAGGTTGCCCCCGGCACCTCGCATGTGCTCTCGATCATCAGCTCCGTCATCGACGTCATCCTGTGCGCCGTAATCCTGTACAACGCGTACAAATATAGGAACGCGCTCACCACGGTGCTCGGCATAGTCCAGCTGGTGGGCTCGCTCGCCTTTGCAGCCATGACGTTGCCCGCGGCCGAAGCCGTCACGGCAACGCCGCTCTACCTGGACTACATGAGCGTGATCATGGTGCTCGCCGTCGGCATCGTCGGCAGCCTAATCTGCGTGTATGCCTTGGGTTATATGAAGGACTTCCAGGCCCATGACGAGCACGAGGCCGCGCTGCGCGGGCAGACCGCGCCCGACCGTCGCCCGCAGTTCCTGGCGCTCATGTTCCTGTTCCTCTCGGCCATGTTCGTTATCGTGACGAGCGACAACCTTGAGTGGCTGTTCTGCGGCTGGGAAATCACCACCGTGTGCTCGTTCCTTATGATTGGCTACACGCGCACGCCCGAGGCCATTAAAAACGCCTTTACCCAGATCATCCTCAACATGCTGGGCGGCATCGCGTTTTTGGCCGGACTCATGTACCTGCACGTGAACGGCATGCCGCTGACCATCTCGGGCATGATTGAGCTTTCCGGCGCCGGAACCGCGCAGTCCGCGCTGCTGGTCATGCCGGTCATCCTGTTGTCGCTCGCCGCGCTCACCAAGGCCGCACAGATGCCGTTCCACACTTGGCTGTTGGGTGCCATGGTTGCCCCCACGCCCACGAGCGCCCTGCTGCACTCGTCAACCATGGTCAAAGCCGGCGTGTTCCTGATGGTCAAGCTGAGCCCGCTCTATGCCATCTATCCCGTGACCGGCTTTATGGTCACGAGCGTGGGCGCCATCACGTTTTTGCTCGCTGCCCTTATGGCCATCTCGCAGAGCAATGCCAAGCGCGTGCTCGCGTACTCCACCATTTCCAACTTGGGCCTCATCAGTGCTTGCTTGGGTGTCGGCGCGCCCGAGGCCGTATGGGCGGCCATCTTCCTGATCCTGTTCCACACGGTGGCAAAGTCGCTGCTGTTCCTGTGCGTGGGCACGGCCGAGCATCATATCGGCAGCCGCAATATCGAGGACATGGACGGTATGTTCAGCCGCATGCCGCACCTGACGCGCCTGATGATGCTGGGCATCATGGGCATGTTTGTGGCGCCGTTTGGCATGCTCGTGTCCAAGTGGGGCGCTCTGGTGGCGTTCGCGCAGACCGGCAACGTGCTCATGATCATGGTGCTTGCCTTTGGCTCGGCCGCGACGTTCTTCTTCTGGGGCAAGTGGCTTGCCAAGCTTTCGGGCGTCGACCCCACGGCTCAAAACGTTGAGGTCAATGTCCATAAGACCGAATGGATGGCCCTCAACACCATCGCCGCGCTGCTGATTCTGTGCTGCGTGGCGTTCCCGGTTATCTCGAGCGGTCTGGTGTCGCCTTACTTGGCCATGGTGTTTGGCCGCATGCCGTACGTTATTGGCAAGGACGCCATGTACCTGATGGTGGTTATCGTGGCGTTTATCGCCGTGGTGCTGCTGACTTCATTCCGAGTGAGCAACAAACCGCATGTAAACGTATATCTTTCGGGCGTGGGAACCGACAAATATCGCCATTTCCGCGGCTCGATGGGGCACGAGGTGAAGGCCGAAAAGCGCAATTGGTACTCGGAGGATGCCCTTGGCGAGAAGCGTATTGGCCCCGCGGGTAGCGTCGTGTGCTGCAGCATCATCTTGTTTGCGCTGCTGTGTTGCGCGTGGATTGGGCCCGAGAGACTTGCCATGAGCGCGCCCTCGGTGCTGCGCGGCAAGTATTTTGAAGGCTCGGGTGTCGTGGGCATATTTATTGGCACCGTGGCGTTTGCCCTGCTGGCGCCGCTTGTGGGTGGCATGATCGACGGCATCGACCGCAAGCTGTCCGCCCGCATGCAGGGCCGCGTGGGCCCGCGCCTGCTGCAGCCCTTCTACGACGTTGCCAAGTTGCTGCGCAAGGCCCCCGCCAGCGTAAACACCATGGACGATACCTATATGGCGTGCGCGCTCATCTTTACCGTGGTGGGCGGCGGCATCTTTGTGTCGGGCTCCAACACGCTTCTGTGCGCGTTTATGGTTACCCTCGCCGCGATCTTTGTGGTGTTGGCGTCCGCCTCGACGCAAAGCCCGTTTGCCCAGGTCGGCGCCGACCGTGAGTTGCTGCAGGTTATGAGTTACGAGCCCGCCGTTCTGCTGATGAGCGTGGGCCTGTACCTTGCCACCGACAGCTTCGATTCCATCGCCGTGACGGGGCAGTCGGCCCCCATCATCGTGTACAGCGCGCCCATTTTCCTCGCGCTGCTCGCGGTGCTTACCATCAAGCTGCGCAAGTCGCCGTTTGACCTTTCGTACTCGCATCACGCGCATCAGGAGATCGTCCAGGGCGTCGCTACCGAGATGAGCGGCGGCACGCTGGCCAAGATGACCCTTATGCACTGGTGCGAGACCGTGCTGTTTTTGATGTGGGTGGGCATGTTCTTTGTTTGGGACAACCCGGTGAGCTGGGTGGTTGCCCTGGTCGTGATGGCCGCGACGTATTTTGTCGAGGTCCTGATCGACAACACCTTCGCACGCAGCACCTGGCGCAGCTGCTTTAGGCTCGGATGGGGCGTGGCGCTGGTGTTTGGCCTGCTCAACCTTATGCCCATCCTCGTCGACGTGTTTATTTAGGAGGCGGCATCCATGGATCATAAAATGTCGCGCTCGCCGTGGGTCATTCATTACGACGGCTCGAGCTGCAACGGATGCGATATCGAGGTGCTGGCCTCGCTCACGCCGCTGTTCGATGCGGAGCGCTTTGGCGTGGTCAACACCGGCAACCCCAAGCATGCGGATATCTTTTTGGTGACGGGGTCGGTCAATGCCCAGAACCTGCCCGTCGTGCGCCAGATCTACAGCCAGATGCTCGAGCCCAAGTGCGTGGTGGCGTGCGGCATTTGCGCGTGTTCGGGCGGCGTATTCCGCGATGCCTATAACGTGATCGGCGGCGTGGACCGCGCGATTCCCGTGGACGTGTATGCGCCCGGGTGCGCCATTCGTCCCGAGACCGTGATCGATGCCATCGTGGAGGCATGCGGCATCCTGGACCAGAAGGAGGCCGTGATGCGCGCCGGCGGCGATCCGCTTACCGTGGGCGGTGCCGCTACTTGGGACGGTGGCGTTGAGCTGGGCGAGGACGGGTTTGTGGCTGCGGTGGCCGGGACTGATGATGCCGGTGACGTGCCTGCCGGGGAGCCCGCCGCTGGCGACGCGCCTGCTGAGAAGCCCACCTCTGCAAAGGAGGCCGAGTAATGCAAAAGGCTATCTATACTACCGTCGGGATCGACGAGCTCCTGTCGCATGTCCAGGCGCTCAAGGGCGTCGGCGCGCGCTTTGTGCAAATGCACGCCGAGCGCAACGTCGACGACGGCTCGTATCGCCTGGTCTATACGTTTATCAACGTTCGTGCTGCTCAGGAGCATATTGCGCGGGACGGCAGCTATGCGATTGAGAACCTGGTAGTCGAGGGCATCGACCAGTACCAGGAGATTCCGTCCATCAGCTCGTACTATCCGGCGGTATTCCCGTTTGAGAACGAGGCGCACGACCTGTTTGGTCTTGTCATCACCGATATGCAGATTGACTTTAAGGGCTTTTTCTACCAGGTCTCGACTGCCGAGCCCATGAGCGTTATCACGCCCGAGGTGAAGGCCGCGCGCGAGAAAGCCATGAAGGTCCGTGCCGCTGCCGAGGCCAAGGCGCGCAAGGCCGCGGCCGAGAAGGCTGCTACTGCCACGGCCGCTGCGGGGGAGGGCACTGCGGGCGCTGGCGACGCCGCGGGCGCCGCTGCTCAGCCCGCTGCGGCTGCCGGCTCCGATGCTCAGCACGATGAGGCCGCTGCGAAGGCCGCGCTCAAGGCTGCCGAGATGGAGGCAAAGCTCGCCGCCATGGATCCCGAGAAAGCGGCCAAGGTCCGCGCGGCGCTTGCCGCTAAGGCCGCCCGCGACAAGCAGAAAAAGGAGGCGTAAGGTCCATGGCACATCGCTCCGTTATTCCGTTTGGCCCGCAGCACCCGGTGCTGCCTGAGCCGCTTCATCTGGACCTGGTGATCGAGGACGACCGCGTCATCGAGGCAATTCCGCAGATCGGCTTTGTGCACCGCGGACTCGAGAAGCTCACCGAAAAGCGTGATATGCACCAGTTTGGCTACATCGCCGAGCGCATCTGCGGCATTTGCGCCGTGGGTCACAGCTATGGCTATGCCAGCGCCTGCGAGCGCATGCTCGACATCGAGGTGCCCGGCCGCGTGCAGTATATCCGCACCATTTTGCACGAGCTTTCGCGCATTCACTCGCACCTGCTGTGGCTGGGCCTGCTTGCCGACGCCTTTGGTTTCGAGGCGTTGTTCTATCGTTCGTGGACCCTGCGCGAGCAGATTCTCAAGATCTTCGAGAGCACTTGCGGCGGTCGCGTGATTCTGTCGATTAACGAGATCGGCGGCCTGAAGCACGATATCGAGGACTCCGAGCTGGCCGGAATTGTCCAGACGCTCGATGCCATGCGTCCCGACTACGAGGCCCTGGTGCATACGTTTTTGGACGATGACAGCTGCGGCGAGCGCTTGCATGGCGTGGGTGTGATCAGCAAGAAAGATGCGCTGGAGCTTTCGATGGTCGG
>CATZMG010000052.1 GCA_958421655.1 uncultured Collinsella sp. | reverse complement strand
ATCGTGTGGTCGGCAAACCCCCTGGGATTCGAGCCCAACCACCAGCCGGCAGGCGTCTCAATGTCGCGATTAACGTTCACGGGGCATTCGCCCTCCACAGCGGCGAGCGTGGCAGAGCGAATGCCCGCAACAGCGCGCTCGACAGCCGTGCGGGCGGCAGCGACGAGCGCTGCGCGATAGCGCTCGTTGCGATTGCGGGTAGCATCGTCGGCAAGATGCCCAGGGGTGCGGACGTGAGGCATGGAAAACGTGTGGGTAGGAACCACCCAAGAATAAGCACCGCTGCAATTGGCGGCATCCTCAACAACCTCACGCAGATCGGCGAGTAGAGCCGGAGCGATCGAGGTGACCTCAAGCGAAAGGACGCAGGCGCGTCGCCCCGTCCCCTCGATGATAAGGGCACGGGCGAAGACCTCATGACGGAGTTCGTCGAAACCGTCGAACGGCAACACGTCCCCAAGATCGATGGCCACACGAGCGGCCCCAGCCCTCATCTCTCCTTCGTCCATGGCAGATACTCCCCTCTGATTGCCGCTCACTCGACACCGTACAGTTGCTGCGCCGTACCGCCAAGCACAAGGTCGCTGTCTGTATCGCTCAGATTTGCAGCGCGAACGCAGGCGACACCCTCGGTGAGCCACTCGCGTTTAACGGGATAGCTCGTGCCAAAAACAATATGGTCTGCACCCAGCACGTCAACCGCGCAGGCAAGGAGTGTCTTGCCCCAAGGCTGAGCATGGGACATGTCGAAATAGATGTTGTTCTCGAGGCGCCTGGAAACGGTCTCGGTATCGACCTGAAAACGGCCAGAAGCATCAGGGCGCTTGGGACCATGAGGCAGCAGCATCTCCTTAAACGCAAAGTATGCGCCGCCGAGCATGGAGTGGACCATCTTGATATTGGGGTAGCGTTCAAAGAAATCGCCAAAGATCTCTCGGCCGATCGCCGTAGTTTGGTCGACGCAGCGGCCATAAGAGCGGCGAAGGTTGTCGTACGTGAGAAGCGATTCGTTCTCGACCGGCACGGGAACATGGTGCACGTAAACGGTGACATGGCGTTCGTTCAGGTGCTCGAAAAAGCTCGAGAAGACCTGGTCGTCGAGATAGCGCTTGCCGTAGTGAGCGCAGAGCTGCACACCCGCAAAACCATCGTCGAGCCTGCGGTCGAGCTCCTCCAAATTCGCTTTGGTGCCAAAGGGCGGCACGGCGACAAGCGGAATCAGACGGCCACTTGACGCCTTCGCGTCAGCAGCCATACCGTCGTTGAAGCGCCGGCACATCTCGAGCGACATCCACTCATGGCAGCCGGGGAGTTTGAGAATCGCTTTATCGACCCCCGCCTCGTCCATGTCTGCCAGACGCTTCTCAAGGGTGTAGTCTCCCTCGATATAGTTGAGGCCCGGAAAGCCAGCGGGCTTTTCGATCACAATCTGTCGCTTGCCCGTGGGGCTTACGGTCAGGTAGCCCTCGGTTTCGTAAGCGCGGGGCACCTCGGCCAAAAACTGTTCACAGAGCGTCTCGTCATGGAAGATGCGCTCGTCAAACCAGTAGGAATTTGCATCGATAATCATTGGTGGGGACCGCCTTTCATCTTGTCGAGAACATTCTAAAAAAGCGGACACACGGACATCAATTCCAGTTGAAGCACACTGTATTCCATTTTGGAATACAGTTTTCCGTTCACACGCGATTCCCACTCGCCCAAACGATCGAGACGCCGACAACGCGAGCTTTAACAGAAAACGGGCGACCCGAATCTGTTACGGGCCGCCCGTTAAATGACAGACTATCTCTGTCGTTATGATTGACGGTAATGATCAAAGAAGTCGGCGAGGTCTTCGAGCGACTCTTTGAGCACTTCCATGCGCGGCAGGTACACGATGCGGAAGTGATCGGGCTCTGCCCAGTTAAAGCCGCCGCCGCGCGTGATCAGAATCTTCTTCTCGTGCAGCAGGTCGAGGGCAAACTGCTCGTCATCGGTGATGTTGAACTTTTTAACATCCATCTTGGGGAAGATGTAGAACGCCGCGCGCGGCTTAACCACCGAGATGCCGTCAATCTTGTTGAGCGCCTCATACACAAAGTTGCGCTGCTCGTAGACACGGCCGCCAGGACGGATGTAGTCGTTAACGGACTGATGACCACCGAGTGCCGTCTGAACGATCGACTGAGCCGGCACGTTGGAGCACAGGCGCATGTTGGAGAGCATGTTGATACCCATGATGAAGTCGCTCATGCAGCGCTGGTTGCCCGAAAGCACCATCCAGCCAATACGATAGCCCGCAATCATGTGCGACTTGGAAAGGCCGCTAAAGGTGACACAGGGCAGATCGGGAGCGAGCGAGGCAATCGAGACGTGCTCATAGCCGTCCATGCACAGGCGGTCGTAAATCTCGTCTGCAAAAATCATGAGCTGGTGCCTGCGCGCAACCTCAACGATGCCCTCGAGCACCTCACGCGGATAGACGGAACCCGTGGGGTTGTTAGGGTTGATGATGACGAGGGCTTTGGTCGCGCTCGTGATCTTGGACTCCATATCCTCCAGGTCGGGATACCAATCCGCCTGCTCATCACACAAATAATGTACGGGATGACCGCCGGCAAGGGTTGCGCACGCCGTCCAGAGCGGATAGTCAGGGCTGGGGATCAGAATCTCGTCGCCATTGTCGAGCAGCGCGTTCATCGAAAGCTGAATGAGCTCGGACACGCCGTTGCCCGTGTAGATATGCTCCATCTGAACGTTGGGCAGGCCCTTGATCTGCGAATACTGCATGATCGCCTTGCGCGCGGAGAACAAGCCGCGCGAGTTGGAATAGCCTTCGCAGTCGGGCAGCTGCTGGCGCATGTCCTTGATGACCTCGTCGGGCGTGCGGAAACCGAAGGGCGCCGGGTTGCCGATATTGAGCTTGAGGATGCGCTCGCCCTCGTCCTCCATACGGGCAGCCTCGTCGACGACGGGACCGCGCACGTCATACAGGACGTTATCGAGCTTGGTGGATTTAGAAAAAGTACGCATGGTGGTGCTCCTTGCAATTTGAGCTGAGGGATGGGGTTCGGGCTTGGAATCGTTGCGGGGTGATGATGCCTCGCCTTGATCGGCGTCGCCGGCAAGCAGCCAGGTAACATCGACCTCCAAAATACGGGCGAGCAGCTCGGCCACATCGCGTCGCGGGATCGTCTTGCCGCTCACATATTGGCTCATCTGACTCTTGCCGAGTTTTTTGCCGAGCATCTCCGATGCGCGGATCACGTTCGACTGGCGAACGCCGCAATCGGACATAGCCTGTCGCAGGCGATCGCTAAACGTCTCTTGGGCCACAGGAACCTCCTTGCTGGCAAAGTTCAATTTATAGAACACGAATTGAACCGGGGTTCAATTTAGCAAGCAGTATAGCGCCGCGCCTCATTCGAAAGTTCAATTTCATAAGAAAACGTACCGAACTCCGAGATTTGCCCAAAGCGGACAATGACATGCACGCGTTTAGAGGTATTCAAGGAATCGAGCAGTGGCAAGCGAAACGTCGGCCGTTCGATATATGGCGTTGATCTGCCGATGAGGATGTCCCTCGAGTGGGCGCACGGCAACATCGAACTGACAGCGGCGCAAGATGAGCGCGGGAAGAATGCTCACGCCCAGGCCGTCCTCAACCATGGCCATAATCGCATAGTCATCCCAGGTCGACAGCTTGGAGCGCACCGTCAGCCCCGCCCGACGGAACAGCGGCGTAATCTCGTCATCGGTACCTCGTTCTAGCAGAATAAACTGCTCGTTGGCCAAATCGGCAAGAGAGACGACCCCCGCCGTGGCAAGCAAAGAATCTGCCGGCACTACCGCCATCAACTCGTCGCGCACCAAAGACCGCGATGCCATGCCGTTTTCTCGTGGCTCACGCGGGATAAAGCCCAGGTCGCAACGACCCTCAGCCACCCATTGTTCAATCTCTGAGTAATCGCCCATCAGCAACTCATAATCGACGTCCGGGTGATCGGCGCGAAAGCGCGCAATCACCGGCGGCAGCATGTGGGTCGCCACACTCGAAAACGTACCGATGCAGATTTTGCCGCACATGAGCCCACGCATCTCATCCACGCGTCGCTGCAGGCGGCCAAACTCCTCGCATAACGCCTCAACCGCAGGCATAACTTGCCGTCCATCGGCAGAAAGAGCCACGCCCTCGCGACTGCGGTCGAGCACCTTAAAACCCCAGTCGGCCTCAAGATCGGCCACCATACGGCTCACGCCCGACTGCGAATAGCTCAGGCGCTCGGCAGCACGCGTAAAGCTTCCGGCGCGCACCGTCTCCAGCAGCACCTGCATCTTTTGGATATTGGTCTCCACGGCACGTCCCCACCCTTGCATGAGTTTTTGTCATGTTTTCCATGCATTATATTCGCTTTTCTTCTAAAGCCAGTTCACCCATAGTGAACATGTTCGGATATAGAGGGGATGTCAGCGCATGAACAACGGACTGTTTACATACTTAGCAGCATTACTGTTGTTTGGCTCTAACGGCATCATCGCCGCAGCTATCGCACTGCCGAGCTCCGATATCGTGCTGCTGCGCACTTTTCTGGGAGCTCTCTCGCTTATAACCATCCTCGCCACTACCCAACACCATAAGTTGCAGGCGCCATCTCGTCCCCGCGAAGCCGCGGCCCTCCTCCTCTCGGGAGCTGCGCTGGGCGCCAGCTGGATTTTTCTGTTCCGCGCCTACCAGACGATCGGCGTCGGCGTATCCTCGCTGCTGTACTACTGCGGCCCCATCATTGTCATGGCGCTCTCCCCGCTCATCTTTGGCGAAAAGCTGACCGGCGGCAAAATCGCCGGCTTTGTCGCCGTCGCCTGCGGTGCTTTTCTCATTGCAGCGCAAGGTCTAGGCGGCAATATGCCCATTGCGGGCATCGTCTGTGGAATCGCCTCGGCCTTCTGCTATGCATTGATGGTCATCGCTAGCAAGGGTGCGCCGCACATCGAGGGCCTCGAGAACTCCACGCTCCAGGTGTGCGCCGCCTTTGTGACCGCGCTGGTCCTCACGCTCATCACGCAGGGCGCTCCCTCATTCCTGTCCGCCGGTATCGCCGCCAGTATTGATTGGCGCGCCGTCGTCATGCTCGGCGTCGTCAACACCGGCATCGGTTGCCTGCTCTACTTTAGCGCCGTCGCCAAGCTGCCCGTCCAGACCGTCGCGGTCGTCGGCTACCTCGAGCCGCTTTCGGCAGTCGTGTTCTCCGCTGTCCTTTTGGGCGAAGCCATAACACCGGTCCGCCTGATGGGCGCCGCGCTTATCATCGGCGGTGCGCTCTTTTGCGAACTCGCCGGCAAACGCGCAAACGCCAAGGCTGGCATCGCCCAGACAGCACGTGCTTAAAAGCCCTGCTTTGAAATGCTACCTGCATAGATAAATAATCCCCAGCTGAGGATTATTGTCTAAAATAACCCGATGTGCCAAACTGCTCTTGTATGTATAAAGACGGCATAAAAGTTTTCTATCCTGGACAGATAACCGAATGTCTAAGGGAGTCCACGTGGCACACACCAAACTGGAGGCAAACCTCCAAGACCAGCACGGGCAAGGCGGGCACGGAGCCATCCCCCTCTCCGCTGGCATGCTGCTCGTAACGCTCGGCGTCGTCTATGGCGACATCGGCACGAGCCCCATGTACACCATGAAATCAATCGTCGCCAACAACGGCGGCATCGGTACCGTCAGCGAGGACATGATCCTGGGCGCGCTTTCGCTCGTCATCTGGACCATGACGCTCGTGACCACGGTCAAGTACGTGCTAATCGCCATGAAGGCCGACAACCACAACGAAGGCGGCATCTTCGCCCTGTTCAGCCTCGTACGCAAGGTGGCACCATGGCTGATTCTGCCCGCCATGATCGGCGGTGCGGCACTGCTTGCCGACGGCATCCTCACCCCCGCCGTCACGGTCACCACAGCCATCGAGGGTCTGCGCACCATCGAATGGGGCCATGCTCTGCTGGGCGACGGCCAGACCAACGTCATCATCATCACCATCATCATTATCTGCGGCCTATTTGCCATGCAGCGCGCCGGCACCTCGTCAATCGGCAAGCTCTTCGGCCCGCTCATGACGCTGTGGTTCCTGTTCCTGGCAGGCGCCGGTCTGTTCAACATGCTCGGCAACCTGTCCATCTTGCGCGCGCTCAACCCCATCCGCGGCATTATGTTCCTGTTCTCGCCCATCAACCATTCGGGCATTATGGTGCTCGGCTTTGTCTTCCTGTCGACAACCGGTGCCGAGGCACTCTACTCGGACATGGGCCACGTGGGCAAGGCAAACATCTATGCATCCTGGCCATTTGTTAAGGCGGCCCTTATCCTCAACTATCTGGGTCAGGGAGCTTGGCTACTCGCCAATAACTCCAACCCCCAGATGCTCGCGATGGATATCGTCAACCCGTTCTATATGATGCTCCCCGAGCCCCTACGCCCCTTTGCCATCGTGCTTTCGGCCGTGGCGGCCATCATCGCCTCACAGGCGCTCATCACCGGCTCGTTCTCGCTGGTATCCGAGGCAACGCGCCTCAACCTTATGCCGCACCTGCGCATCCACTACCCCAGCGACACCAAGGGCCAGCTCTATATTCCGCTCGTCAATAACATCATGTGGGTCGGCTGCATCTTCATCGTGCTGCTGTTCCAAAACTCCGAACGCATGGAGAGCGCCTACGGCCTCGCCATTACCGTGACAATGCTCATGACCACGACGCTTTTGACGAGCTATATCGCTGGCATTCTCAAGCACAAGCTGGGCGCCTGCGTCTTCGCCCTGCTCTTCGGTGCCATTGAGCTGTGCTTCTTCACCTCGTGCCTCACCATGTTCTTTGACGGCGGCTATGTGATGATCTTCCTGGCCGCACTGCTGTTTGGCCTTATGTACGTGTGGCGCCGTGGCACCGCCATCGAGCGCACGCAGACGATTCTGTTGCCCGTCTCCAAGTACATCGATCAGCTCAACCGCCTGCGCAACGACGAGACCTATCCCGTGCTCGCCGACAACCTGGTGTTCCTCACCAACAGCCCCGATCCGCTCACGCTCGACCGCGACGTGCTCTATTCCATCCTGGATAAGCATCCCAAGCGCGCCAAGGCATATTGGTTCATCAACGTGCACGTTACCGACGAGCCCTATACGCACGAGTATTCCGTTGAGACCTTTGGCACAGACTTCCTGTTCCGGGTGCGCCTGGACCTGGGCTTTAAGGTCAACCAGCGCATTAATGCCTACCTGCGCCAGATCGTTGGCGACCTGATGGCATCGGGCGAGCTGCCGCCGCAACATCACACCTACTCTATCTACGAGACACGCGGCAACGTGGGCGACTTCCGTTTTTGCATGCTGCGCAAGATGCTTGCCCCCGAAACGGACATCAACCGCAACGACCACCGTGTGATGGCCATCAAGTACGCCGTCCGCCGCGCCTGCGGAAGCCCGGCACGTTGGTATGGTCTCGAGAACTCGGCCATCATCATTGAGTACGTACCGCTCTTTGCCCGCATGCGCCCGGCCGTCAAACTTGTGCGCACCCAGGTGCCACTCGAGATCCTAATCGAAGAGGCCGAGGAAATGGAGGTCGACATCTTCTCGGACGACTTGGTCAACGGCAACGAGGCCGGCAAGAGCATGAACGTCGATCCCACCGAGCTGCTAGAGAGCATCGCAGATACGCCCGAACAGCAACTCGACGGACTCGAGAGCACCCAGTTCAACGACGCCAACTTCTAACACGCCACCAGCCATTGACGACAACGGCCTCGCATCTCATAAGAGGTGCGAGGCCGTTTTATGTCGCAACGGACCAGTGAGCTACGAACGGCGCGGCTCGGGAACCACGAGCCTATCGGGGCTCGCGCCCTCGGCATCCATCAGGCTCACGTAGCGAATCGACGGATCCCCATACATCGCGTAGTAATAATTGCCCGTGCGCGCGCTAAAGCATCCGGTGTAGATAGTCTTCTCGAACTTGCCATCGCCCATCCTGGACGCTCCCTCGATCATCACCACGCCCTCGAGCGAGCGGAACATGCGAACGACGTTTTCGGTCTCGCTCTCCTTTTGTGGGTAATTGGCATTGAGGTACGCCGCCTTTACAAAACGGCTCGGCGAATAGCAATCGCCCGGAATGCCGCGCATGCCGGCACCGGCTCCATAGGGCTTAAGCTCGGCGCCACGCCATGTCGCCGTCTGCGGAAAATCGCTTGTGGCGGTGATATAGGTGCGCAGGTTTTCCATGTGCCACGGGAAGGTCGGCTGGTTGGCAAGGGTGTCGACCGGATCGTCGTATACATGCAGGCCATCAGCCATCATCTCGACCACGATGCTGCGCTGGCTGTCGCCGATAATCCAATGGAGCAGCGACACGCCCAGCCCCTCTCCGGCAGATTTGGCGACAATCACCGTGTCGCGCAGCGCGGCCTCGACCTCATCGACCGTCGAGAACGTCGCTGCCACCCACAGGGGAAACTCATAGGCCGCGATATTGTTCTTGCCGTCGACAGGGCCCTCGGCATACTCGGCATAGCCAGGAAAGTTGAGCCCCGCCACAGCCAGACCCGCATCGTTACCGCAATCGAAAAACATGGGATAGTTCTTGTAATCGATGCACATACCGATCACCGCGTGTGCCGCTGTCGCGTCGTCGATAAACGAATACGGAATGTGGAATCCGCGCGGCATCACGCGAACCTGTTGGCCGTAGTCAAAGCTCCAGTCGAGGTTGCGGCCTAGATACATGTGGCCAGAATTATCGGTAAATCGAATGCTCGTACACATAGCGCCTCCTAGCTTTACGTTCTTTCTTTCTAAGCTTATTGTCACCAAACAAAAAGGCGCTAAACACAAAAGCCCGGACATGACAACAATGTCACGCCCGGACCAAAAGAGACGAAGTGCGGTGCTTTGGTCCCCTTAGACCAACTTTCCTAGACAGTGGTCAATCATGTGTTGAATCATCTGCGCCTCGAAGCCCACAAAGTCCTGCTTGCGCTCGCGCATCTTGCCGTCGACGATCACGTCATAAGCGACCTTGCACTTGATATAGCGCGTGGACTTGGTGACCTCCTCGTGCGTCAGGCAGCTCTCCTCCATCTTGCTGGCGCCCAAGCCAAACACCAGACGGGGGTTATAGAGCACGTGGGGCTCGCCGGCGTCGTCCAGATAGACGCAGACCTTCTTGGTAACGCCAATCTGGTTGGCGGCAAGGCAGCCGGCATCGTCGAGCGACTTAATGGTATCGATCAGGTCCTGAGCAACCGACTCGTCCTCGACGGTCGCAACCTCGCAACGCTGGGACAGGATAGCCTCGTCGTGGCAAAGCTCTTTAATCATACGTTCCTCCATAGGGGTCGTTGTAACCGCTTAAGTATACGGTACCCACACATTTTCATGCGAAAAATACCGTCCGTCTGCTACAAAGCGCCGAACATCAACATGCGAGGAACAACAGCGTCGTAAAGGGGCTATAGTGAGAACGTTCGTGTCAATCGGCCTAAACTCGGGCCCGAACAAGGAAAGGGTATGCATGGACGAACTTTTTCACGTCAGTGAGCGCAAGTCCACAATCGGGACCGAACTTCGCGCTGGACTGACAACATTCCTGGCGATGGCCTACATCATCGCCGTCAACCCTGCGGTGCTCTCGGGCGCCGGCATCGATGCGGGAGCGCTCGCCTGCGCCACCTGCTTGGGCGCCGGCATCATGACCATCTGCATGGGCATCTTCGCAAACCGCCCGCTCGCCTGCGCGTCGGGTCTGGGCATCAACGCCATGATCGCGGGCATCGCCACCACCATGTGCGGCGGCGACTGGCACGTTGCCATGAGCGTTATCTTCCTCGAGGGTATCGTCATCTTGCTGCTCGTCCTGTGCGGCCTGCGCGAGGCCATTATGGACGCCATCCCCGTGGTCCTGCGCCACGCCATCTCGGTTGGCTTGGGCCTGTTCATCGCCATGATCGGCCTGTGCGACGCCGGCATCATCACCGCTGGCGCCGGTACGCTCGTCGGCCTGGGCGACATCGCCTCCCCCACCTTTATCGTCGGCATCATCTCCATCGTCGTGACGGTTGCTCTGGCTTCCCGCAACGTGCCGGGCTCGCTGCTCATCGGCATCATCGTCGCCGTTATCGCCGGTATCCCGCTGGGCGTCACCCATGCGCCCGAGGGCCTCATCGCTCCGCTCGACTTCTCGACCTTTGGCGCCCCGTTTGCCAGCACCGCTGATGGCAACATGGCCATCGTGAAGGTTCTGACCGACCCGATGCTGCTCGTCGTTGCCTTCTCGCTGCTCATGAGCGACTTCTTCGACACCATGGGCACCGCGATGGCCGTCGCCAAGCAGGGCGAGTTCTTGACCGAGGACGGCAATGTCGAGGACATCCGCCCCATCCTGGTCGTCGACTCCGTGGCCGCTGCTGCCGGTGGCTTTATGGGCGTCTCCTCCATCACCACCTTCGTCGAGTCCACCTCTGGCGCTGCCGACGGTGGCCGCACGGGCCTCACCTCCGTCACCACCGGCGTGCTGTTCATTCTCGCCGCGTTCTTCTCCCCCATCGTCACCATCGTTTCCAGTGCCGCCACCTGCGGTGCTCTGGTCTACGTCGGCTACCTCATGATGAGCGAGGCCTCCGAGATCGACTGGTCCGACGTGTCGCAGGGTTTCCCGGCGTTCATGATTGTCGCCGGCGTGCCCTTCACCTACTCCATCTCTGCCGGAATCGGCCTGGGCTTTATCGCCTACGTGATCGTCGCGCTCTTTAAGGGCGAGGCCTCCAAGATCAAGCCGCTCATGTGGATCGCAGCCCTTGCCTTCCTCGTCTACTTCTTTGTAGCGTAACGGCAAAGCTGCCAAAGCAGAACACCAAAGCGCGGAGTCGCATCGAGCGGCTCCGCGCTTTTCTTTTAAAGCCAGGCAACGCACGGACGCGCGATGTATTGCTTCCCAAGTTTTGGACATTTTGCCCTCCAAACGGCACTACCGCCGGCTTCATCCTGCAGATATGCTGGGCGTAATCGCATAGGCCCTATGGGGATGGGAGTAACCATGGCCGCCTTGTTCACGACCCCCAAGCGCAATGACAAAACCTCTGGAGCCCATTTTGTCGAGCCCGACGTGCGCCGTCGCACGCTGCTCGCACACGGCAGTTGGCGCCGCGTGACGCGCCGCATCGTTGTAGGCGCCGTATGCGCGCTTACGGTGAGCTCGCTGCTCATGCCGAGCGTCTCGCTCGCGGCCGAGTGGGTCAACGTCGGCGGCACTCAGTACAACACTGCAGCAGGCGACGAGGCCGGCACCTGGGCCTGGGACGGCGCCGACGATATGAAGCTCAACGGCTATAACGGCGGCGCGATCGAGGCAGCGGGCAAGCTCAACGTGAGCTACGAGGGCGACAACATCGTCACTAACGGCGACGGCCGCGGCATCAAGGTTAAGGATGGCGCGAACGAGAACGCCGAGCTTAATATTCAGGGCGACGCGTCCAGCACGCTCAACGTGACATCTTCTCGTGACGCCATCACTTCCGTCGGCAGCATCAACATCGACGGCGCTGGCACTGTCAACGCCACGAGCACCGAGCACGATGCCATCGATGCCGGGGGCGATGTCACCATCAAGGGCTCGGGAAACGTTAACGCCACGGGCGATTCGGATGGCATCAGGGCCGACGGCAACATCACGATCGACAACAGCGGAACCGTCACCGCCAAGGCCACCGAGGATCAGGGTATCGATGCTAACGAGAACCTCATCATAAAGGGCGGCGGCAAGGTAGAGGCAAGCTCTATCAAAGACAATGCGATTTGGGCCGACGGCAACATCGAGATCTCGGGTGGCAGCCAGGTCAAGGCAAGCTCCGAGGAAGACGCCGCCATCGACGGTAAAAACAGCCTCACGGTCACGAACGCTTCCCTCAACGCAAGTGGCGTTGGGTATGGCATCTATGTCTACAAGGGCATCACGTTCGATGGCGCAACCGTAACGGTCCGTGCAAGTGCAGGGAACGATGAAGCCAGCGCCCTCTTCACCGACGAGGACGACATCGTCATCAAGAACGGCTCGATCGTGGATGCGTTCGCAGAAGGCCAGTTCTCGACCGCAATCTCCACCAGAAACTACTACCCCAACGAAGCGGGTGGTCACATCTACATTAGTGACTCCGTTGTCAAGGCTATAGCCCGCTATGTCGAGTCCGGTAGCGACGGCCCCGATCACTACAGCAACGACCAAAGCGGCGCGGTCATTCCCGAGCATAGGGGCGTGAACATCGGCATCTTTGCCCGGACCAAGGAGGGCATCACGCCCGCGACCATCTCGATTGTCCGCAGTAAGGTCACAGCTGAGGGAGACACGGCGGCAATCTTCGCCCTTGCCGTGAGCGCGGACGGCGAGACAATCGGCACCATCGAGATCGAAGGCGCTCCCATCCAGACGCCCACAGGCGGCAAGATCATTGGCTATCGCAACAAGGAAGAACTCGATGACGGCATCTTCTACGTGGTGGGTCAAACCATCGGCACGGGCGACGCTGTGATCGACTCCCCCTATAACGAAGCTGTCGCCAAGAGCACGGTCATCGCGCCTCCCGAGGAGATCAAACCCGAGGAGAAGCCAGGCGAGACCAAGCCCGAGGGTTCCAAGTCCGAGGGCACGAAGACGACCAAGACCGTTGCAGTTGCAGCCACGGGAGCCAAGATCGCCGGCAAACTCGCAGCAACCGGCGACGCCTCGAGCGCAGCCATCGTGGCAGCCGCCCTTGCGGGAACAGCCGCCATCGCCGCGGGCGCCGTGGTGAGCCGCAAGCGTTCGTAAACACTTTTTCGCACGGGACGGGTGGATCGCGGCCCTTGCCTTCCTCGTCTACTTCTTCGTAGCGTAAGGGCAAGGCTGCAAAAGCTGAACAATAAAGCGCGGAGTCGCCATGCGGCCCCGCGCTTTTCTTTTAGCGCCGGTCCCTGCGCCGGCGTGCGGCCTATTTCTCCCCCATTTTGGCCATTTTGCCCTCCAAACGGCACTACCGCCGGCAACATCCAGCAGATACGCTGAATCTAGTCGTATAGGCCCTATGAGAACGGGAGCAACCATGGCAGCCTTGTTCACGACCCCCAAACGCAATGACACTACCGCCGGAACCCATGTTGCCGAACCCGACGTTCGCCGTCGCATAGGACTCGCGCACGGCAGCTGGCGCCGCGTGACGCGCCGCATCGTCGCGGGCGCCGTGTGCGCGCTCACGGTGAGCTCGCTGCTCATGCCGAGCGTCTCGCTCGCAGCGGAATGGGTCAAGGTCGGCGGCAACAAGTACAACACCGCGGCGAGCGACGAAGCCGGTACCTGGTCGTGGGACGGCGCCGACGACTTGAAGCTCAACAACTATAACGGCAGCGAGATCCAGGCCGCAGGCAAGCTCAACGTGAATTACTCGGGAACCAACATCGTCACTGCCGAATGGATCGAAAGCATCAACGTTTCTCATGGCACTAACGAGAATGCCGAGCTCAATATCCAAGGCGACGAGGGCGGCACGCTCAGCGTGACATCTACTGAGGACGCTATCCTCTCCACGGGTAATATCAACATCGACGGAGCCGGATCCGTCAACGCCACGAGCACTGGGTTTGATGCCATCAATGCCGGAGGTGATCTCGCTATCAAAGGTTCGGGCAACGTCAACGCCACGGGTGCATCGGATGGCATCAGGGCAAACGGCAATATCACGATTGACGACAGCGGAGCCGTCACCGCCAGGGCTACCAAGGACAAGGGTATTGGAGCCGACAAGAACCTCACCATCAAGGGTGGCGGGACGGTCGAGGCAAGCTCAGCCGATGGTGAGGCCCTTTGGAGCGGCGGCAATATCAACATCTCGGACGGCAGCCAGGTCAAGGCAAGCTCCGAGAAAGACGCTGCCGTCGAGGCCAAGGGCAGCCTCGCAGCCACAAACGCCTCCCTCAACGTAAACGGTGTTGAATATGGCGTCTATGCCCACAAGGGCATCACCCTCGATCATGCAAACGTGACGGTCCGTGCAAGTAAAGGCAGATACGGTGGCGCCAACGCCCTCTTCACCTACCAGGACGACATCGTCGTCAAGAACGGCTCCACCGTGGACGCGTTTGCGGAAGGCGAGGTTTCGGCTGCATTCTCCACCAGAAACGATCGACCCAACGAGAAGGGCGGCCACATCTACATCAGCGACTCCGTTGTCAAGGCCATAGCCCGCTATGTCGAGAACGGCGACGGCCCCATCCCCTACAGCGAAAACCAAGATGGCGAGACGAGGCGCGAACCCCAAGGCGAGAACATCGGCATCATCGCCCAGACCAGCGAGGGCGTCACACCCGCAGTCATCTCGATCATCCGCAGCAAGGTAACGGCCGAAGGAGATACAGCGGCAATCTTTGCCCGTGCCATGAGCGCTGACGGCAAGACGATCGGCACCATCAAGATTGAGAACGCCGCCATCCAGACGCCCGAAGGCGGCAAGGTCATTGACTATCGCAAGCTCCGTGACGGCATCTACGAGGCAGGCCAAGCCATCGGCACGGGCGACGCCACGGTCGACTCCCTCTATATCAAAGCAGTCGCCAAAAGTACGACCATCGCACCTCCCGAGGTAGCCAAGCCGGAAGACCCCAAGCCCGACGAGACCAAGCCCGCGGAGTCCAAGCAGAACCCCAAGCCTGAGGGCTCAAAGCCGACCAAGGCCGTTGCGGCTTCAACCACGAAAGCCAAGACTACCGGCAAGCTCGCGGCAACCGGCGACGCCTCGAGCGCAGCCATCGTGGCAGCCGCCCTTGCGGGAACAGCCGCCATCGCCGCAGGCGCTGTGGTGAGCCGCAAGCGCTCATAGACACCTTTGACCTTTAACGCACGGGACGGCGCCCACAGAAGTGCTAGCCTCTACACCGTTTAGCAACGCCACCGCCAAGCTCCCCTCCGGCGGTGGCGTTTTTCATTTGCATCTTCGCGGCGCACGCGAATGTTCTTGATGCTGCCCAACCGGTATACGCTGACGTGCGACAATTGGGGCTGCCGATATCACAACACTGAGAGAAGCCTGCCTTGGAAGCGCAAAAGCAGATTACCGTTCATTCGGAGCATACGGAAGGCGCGCCCGTCATCTACCTCCCCGTGGTTATGGGCGACGGTAGTGATGTTTACGACCGCTGCCGAGAGCTCGACTGTCCGCCATTCACCCTCGTCGCCATTGGCGGTCTCAACTGGAATCGCGAGCTGAGCCCCTGGGAATGCGACGGAACCGTACGCGATGCTGAGCCTTTCGGCGGCCAAGCTGCCGGTTTTCTTGATGAGCTGCTGAATCAGATAATCCCCCAGGTCGAGTCGTCGCTCCCACAGCCACCTGCTTGGCGTGGCATTGCCGGTTATTCGCTGGCGGGCCTCTTTTCGCTTTGGGCTCTCTGGCAAACCGATGTCTTTGGCCGCGCGGCGAGCGCATCGGGGTCGCTATGGTTTCCCGACTTTGTCGACCGTGCCAGCACGGCGCCATTTGCCGGCAGCCCACAAGCCGTCTATCTGTCACTCGGCAAAAAGGAAACCAAGACGCCCAACCGCATGATGCGGCATGTACTCGACGACACACGCGCGATGGAAGCGTTGCTCGTCGAGCGCGGCATTCCAACAACGCTGGAGCTCAACCCCGGCAATCACTTTGCCCAAACCGACTTGCGCATGGCCCGCGGCATCCACTGGATACTGACGCATTAAAAATGGCGCCCACGCGCATATACGCATGGGAACCATATCTTGTTTTAGCTGAACGCAGCTGCTATTCAGCAGCCTCCTCGAGCTCGGAGACATCAAACTCAAAGTCATTACCCGGCAGAATGGCGTTGAGCACGATGCCCACCAGCGAGCCCACGGCAAGGCCCGAAAGCGAAATCGTCACGCCGCCCAGCTCCAGCACGATGGCACCGGCGGTGCTGTAGGCAATGCCGAGTGAAAGCACGAGCACCAGAGCGGCCACCAGCACGTTGCGGTTGTTCTGGAAATCGACCTGGTTCTCGATGAGGTTGCGTACGCCCACGGCACTGATCATGCCATAGAGCACGAGCGACACTCCGCCGATTACACACGCCGGCATGGCGGCGATGACCGCGGCGAACTTGGGGCAGAACGAAAGCACGATGGCGCAGCAGGCGGCAATGCGAATCACGCGCGGGTCGAACACACGCGTAAGCGCAAGCACGCCGGTGTTCTCGCCATACGTCGTATTGGCGGGGGCGCCAAAGAGCGAGGCCAAGATGGTCGCTAGGCCATCGCCGAGCAGGGTACGGTGCAGACCGGGATCGGCAATGTAATTGCGTTCGCAGGTAGAGCCAATGGCGGAAATATCGCCAATGTGCTCAATCATGGTTGCAAAGGCCAACGGCATGATGGTGATGATGGCTGTCGTGGCAAGACCGCTATCGAACTGCGGCCCAAAGAGCGCAAACACGGTGTTATCCCACACGATGGGCAAACCGACCCAGGGAGCGGCTGCGACGCCAGAAAAGTCGACCTCGCCCAGCGCAGCCGCAACGGC
>CATZMG010000051.1 GCA_958421655.1 uncultured Collinsella sp. | reverse complement strand
ACTTGGTCGGACGTAACGTCATAGCCACCAATCTTCGCGATGCAGGCGATCATGCGCATCTGAACGTACATGACGCTGCTTATGTTCGCGGGAATTGCGACCGGAAGCGTAATCAAGCCCCCGAGCCCGGTGACGAAACCTGAGGTTCCGCATTTCATGACCTGCCACTTTGCGAGTGCCCTCGCGGCATCATCGGGCGACTTCGCCTTTCCCGTGTAGTCAGCAACCATCTCGTCGACCGAACGACTCACCTTAGGGACGCCATTCAGCGCGCTCCTGTAGATGGTATCGAGCAGCTTGCCGGCCGATTACTCATCGATGGGAATCTCGAAGCCTTTGGCCTTTTCAACCGTTTCCTTCTCTCCCGCCTTCTTAGCCATGGCTCTTCCTTTCTCGCAGCTTTACTTTCTCAATGACCCTTGCAAATTCTGCGAACCGTCCATCAATCTTTGGACATTTTACCTCGCGATTTATAGCGACGATTCAGCTGACAGCTGATTTGCGACCGCAGTGGATGATGGGCTCGCAAGTTGGCCTATGTCCTGTTGGTGGGTCCTTATGGAATCTATTGCGATGAGCTGGCATGGGGGCTGGCGATCGCGGCCTGCATCCCCGTGTTGCTGGCGGCGGCACTCTCACGCCAAACGCTTGCACATTCGGATTGCTACACAACGAATGAAACATATTGACGTGGGACGCTGTTCATTCAGAGTCCGCCCCCTCGCCTCATCCTCAAAAGGCTCGTCGAAGCCTAGCCCACCGTGACGGATTCCCCGGTAAAGGTGCTAACGAGCAGCAAAACAAAGAACACAAGGTAGCCGATGCTCAACAGGTAGGCGGTAACCAAAAAGACAATCCATCCCACATCGGTCTTGCCGTCGGCACGACGTTGCTCGCGATTGCGGCAGAGCCAAATCGTCACGCCAATAGCCACAATCAGCAGCACGAGCGCCGCTGCGGCCAGCCCGGCAAGCACAAACATCAAGCCAACGCTCACGACGATGACCGGAATCAGCAGCAAGCCACACCCGCATCCACCCGGACTATACACGGCAGTCTGTCGGCGTCGTTCCATCGTCACTCCAACCTCAATATCTTTGAGCGCTACAACGCAACGGCCCGCTGAACGGGAACGATCTTATCCAGCTCCGGCTCGATGCGCCTCTTCTCTGCCTCGAGGTCAAACGCCATCTGAGCGCGAAGCCAATAGCCATCCGTTAGGCCAAAGTAGCGGCAAAGGCGAAGATCGGTGTCAGCCGTAACACGACGCCTTCCCAAAATAATCTGCCCAATACGCTGTGCCGGAATCCCGGTCTCCTTAGCAAGGCGATATTGAGAAATGCCCATAGGAACAAGAAATTCCTCTTTGAGAAGTTCACCAGGAGTCACCGGCGACAGCAAATCGGGCGCGGTCTCATCACTTGTGATAATCGACGATTTCGACATTCCAAGCCATCCCCTGTCTCCACTCAAAACAGACCCGATAGCGCTCATTAACACGGATGCTATATTGACCAGCGCGATCGCCCTTCAACGCTTCAAGACGATTGCCTGGCGGAACGCGAAGATCATCAAGCGAAGCGCAGATCTGCAGTTGGCGAATCTTCCTCAAGGCGACCCGCTCAAAAGGAATGAGCTTCCTAATCCGCACACCCATTGCGAAGCGTTCAGTGTCTTCATCTTTATATGATGCAATCATAGTATCGCCTTACGTTAATAACGTCAAACGTTTCTATAGACTTACATCTCTATTATACCGTACATCTGTTCGTATTTTCTAGAACAGGTATTCTTCGCCACTTAAGCAAGCAAAAGCAATCGTTTGTAGACATCGAGGCCTTTGAGCAGGATTTCCTCGTCAAAGAGCATGGTATCGGTATGCAGAGCGCTCATGGCATAGGCGGGACAGCCACCCGAATCGCTCGGGTTTTCTTGTCCCTCTGGCACGCCCGTGCCCAGCAAGAAGAACACGCCCGGCAGATGGCGCTGATAGAACGCGAAATCCTCGGCGATTAGCAGCGGCTCGTCCACAAGTTGCAGCTCGGACAAGGCAGGCGCAATGCAGGCAAACAGCTCGGGGTCGTTATCGACTGGCGGATAGCCCTCGGCAAAATCGAGATCGTACGTACAGCCCGTTGCGGCGCAGGCCTCGTCCAACACGCGCCGCACGCCCTCACGCGCACGGTCGAACATACCGTCCGTAAACACGCGCAGGCTGCCAGCCACATGTGCCTCCCCCGCCACCGCATTGCAGACGGTGCCGGCCTGCAGCAGGCCAAACTTACCAATGCAAGGCTCGTCGGCACCCAGCTCATCCATGAGCTCGCGCTCGGAAACTAAGAACTTGGCCGCCGCCAGCGCGGCATCGTGCGATTCGTTTACGGGAACGCCGTAGGTCTTGGCGATATGGATGCTCGTGCCATGGATATGAATGTGCGTCTCGCTTGAGCGCGCCAGCAGCGGACCGGAACAGCTCGCCAACGTACCGGCGGGCAAATCGGGCCATACATGGAAGCCGAAGATGCGATCTGCCCCATAGCGCTCGAATACGCCGCTCTCGCACACTGTCTTGGCGCCGCCGGTCGTCTCCTCGGCAGGCTGGAACACAAAGAGCACGTTGCGCTTGATGGCACCCGGTTGCTCACGAATCGCTCGGTCGACAAAAGTCGCCGCCGCGAGCGCCATGGCCATGTGTCCATCGTGTCCGCACGCGTGCATTTTGCCGGGATGAGTCGAGGCAAAGGCAACGCCCGTTGCCTCCGCGATGGGCAGGGCATCCATATCGGCGCGAATCGCCGTGGCATGCGTAGCGCCCACGCCGGCATCGAAGAAGGCACAGACGCAGCTCGGACACGGATGGGTCACCTCACAAGCGAGCGGCGCCAACACGCCCTCGATATAGGCGATAGTCTGCGGAAGATCGAAGTCGAGCTCCGGGATCCTGTGTAAGTCGCGCCGATAGCAACGGAGTTCTTGGAGCTCGGTCATAAAGGTTCCTTTCATAGGTGCGCGCCAGTTGCCATCTTATTGTGCCGCAAGATTGCCGCACCCTTATTTCCAGCATATCCCTGCATTTTTTAAACGTTATATACGAATACTCTTGTTTGCTAAAGTGCAACGTGGTAGGGTCATTACCACTTGATAGAGGCGCGGGCACGAAGAACCGCGGGCGAGCCGGCAGGCTTTGACCCCGTGGGGAGGCGAAACCCGCCGAACTGGGTTTTTCGGGCACGAACAGCCTGGTGGGCCTGCGGGAAACACCCGCAGGACTGTCTGCAGCAATGCGGGAGCGCTATCCGGACATTGGGTCCACGCTATGCGGATTCGATGCGCCGATGGCGCCGTCTGGATAGCGAGGTTTACGGGACATGGCATTGACCCCCAACGAAGCGTATGCGGCCAAGCAGCCGTTTGTGGACAAGAAAACGCTCGAGCATATCGTCGAGCAGTTTCCCACGCCGTTTCATCTATACGACGAGGCGGGCATCCGCCGCAACATGCAAGAAGTGCGCGACGCCTTTGCATGGAACCCGGGCTTTAAGGAATACTTTGCCGTCAAGGCCAATCCCAACCCGGCGCTCATCTCCATTCTCAACGAATACGGCTGCGGCTGCGATTGCTCGAGTTATACCGAGCTCATGATTGCCCGCTCACTGGGCATCACCGGCCACGACATCATGTTCTCGTCCAACGACACGCCGGCGGCGGATTTTGCCCTTGCAGATAAACTGGGCGCCATCGTCAACTTTGACGACATCAGCCATATCGAGTTCTTTGAGCGCGTCGCGGGCCCCATTCCCAAGACGGTAAGCTGCCGTTTTAACCCGGGCGGCCTGTTCCAGCTCTCTAACGGCATTATGGACAACCCCGGCGACTCCAAGTACGGCATGACCACCGAGCAGCTCTTTGAGGCTTTCCGCATGCTCAAGGCCAAGGGCGCCGAGAATTTTGGCATCCATGCCTTCCTTGCCAGTAACACCGTCACTAACGACTACTATCCCAAGCTCGCACGCATCCTCTTTAAACTTGCCGTGCGCCTGGAGTGCGAGACCGGCGCACATGTCGCCTTTATCAATCTGTCCGGCGGTGTGGGTATCCCCTACCTGCCCGAGCAGCAGGCTAACGACATTCACGCCATCGGCGAGGGCGTACACGCAGCCTACGACGAGATTCTGGTCCCCGCCGGCATGAGCGATGTGGCGATCTGCACCGAGATGGGTCGCTTTATGATGGGCCCCTACGGATGCCTGGTCACCAAGGCCATCCACGAAAAGCAGATCTACAAGGACTATATCGGTGTCGACGCAAGCGCCGTCGATCTGATCCGCCCTGCCATGTATGGCGCCTACCACCACATTACGGTAATGGGTCAGCCGGGCGGCCCTGACAAGACCGCAGCACCGGTCACGAACACGTATGACATCACGGGCAACTTGTGCGAGAACAACGACAAGTTCGCCATCGATCGCGAGCTGCCGCATATCGACATGGGCGACCTGCTTGTAATCCACGATACCGGCGCGCATGGCTACTCCATGGGCTACAACTACAACGGACGCCTGCGCTCCGCCGAGGTCCTGCTGCGCCCCGATGGCTCGGCCGACCTCATCCGCCGTGCCGAGCGCCCGGGCGATTACTTTGCCACGCTCGACGTGCTGCCGAGCGGCCGAGAGCTGCTGGCCAAGTCGCGCGCCGAAAGTGCCCGCCGTCGCGCCCAAGACGAGCGCCTGGCCGTCGCCGCTCAATGGAACAAACGCATCCAGATCGCGGACGCGAAGGAGAAGAACATGGACATCCGCAATCTCGAGGGCTCAATCGTCGCCCTCGTCACGCCGTTTAAAAAGGACGGCAGCGTCGACTTTGACGCACTCGAGCGCCTTATCGATTTCCACCTGCAAAACGGCACCGACGCCATCCTCACCCTGGGCACCACCGGCGAGAGCGCCACGATGACCGATGACGAGGACAACTCCGTTGTCGCCGCCGTGGTCAAGCAGGTTGCAGGACGCGTCCCCGTCATCGCCGGCTCGGGCTCCAACTCCACGCAAACCATGCTCACCAAGTCGCTCACCTACCAGGGCTTGGGCGCCGATGGCCTGCTGCTCATTACCCCCTACTACAACAAGTCCAATGATGAGGGTATCTATCAGCACTTTAAGACCGTCGCCGACGCCGTGGACATCCCCTGCATCCTGTACAACATCCCCGGCCGCTGCGGCTGCGGCATCAGCGAGCGCAACGTAGAGCGCCTGGAAGCACATCCCAACATCATGGGCATCAAGGAGGCCTCGGGCAACGTCGCCTTTGCCGCCAAGATCGCGCACCTGCTGTCCGACGACTTCCGCATGTACTCGGGCGAGGACGCGCTCACCGTGCCGCTCATGAGCCTGGGCGCCTCGGGCACCATCAGCGTGTGGGCCGACGTACAGCCGCAGCTCGTGCACGACATGTGCCGCGCTTATCTGGACGGCGACGTGGCACGTGCCCGCGATATCCAGATTACCGGTCAGCCGCTCATCAACGCCCTCTTTAGTGAGGTCAACCCCATCCCCGTTAAGGAAGCGCTCGCTCAGATGGGTATGATCGAGGCAAACTACCGCATGCCGCTATGCCCCATGGCCAACGACACGCGCGCTGCACTTACCGATGCTCTGAAGGGAGCTGGTCTGCTTGATTAAGACCGTCATTATGGGAACGGGCCGCATGGGCTCGCTCATCCGCACCACCGCCGAGGGCGTTGTCGACGCCGCCGGTCAGCACGTTTTTGATATCGTCGCCCAGATTGGCTTCGATTTGAGCAAGCTCGAGAACGCACCGGCCGCCGATGTAATCATCGACTTCTCGAACGTCGTTACCTTCGATGCCGTCGTCGCCTATGTCGAGCGCACGGGTGCCGCGTTGGTCTCGGGCACCACGGGCTACACACCCGATCAGATGGACCGCCTGCGCGAGCTGGGTCAGAACGCCCGCGTCATGCACTCCGGCAATTACTCCATCGGTATCGCAGCCCTGCGTCATCTGGTAGCACAGGCCACACGCGAGCTGCCCAGCTTTGACTGCGAGATCGTCGAGACGCACCACAACCAAAAGGTTGACGCCCCGAGCGGCACGGCCAAGCTACTGCTCGACGCCATCGTCGAAGCTGAGCCCGAGGCAGGCTACCACCCCGTCTATGGCCGCGAGGGCATGTGCGGCGCGCGTGACCCCAAGGAGATCGGTATGCACTCGCTGCGCGGCGGCACCGTCGCCGGCGTGCACGAGGTGAGTTTCTTTGGCCAGGACGAGGAGGTCACGCTCACCCACCGCGCCACGAGCCGTCAGATCTTTGTCAACGGCGCCTTGGCGGCCGCGCAGAAGCTCGTCACCCGCGAACCCGGCTTCTATACGTTCGACCAGGTCATGTTTGCCTAACCAGGTATCAACCGAATCCACCCAAAGGAGAGATAGCAAATGAGCAACGCAGCCGAGATGGATGCACAGGAGATTATCAACTACATCGCCACCGCGCCCAAAAAGACGCCCGTCAAGCTGTACGTGCGCGAAAAGCCCGGCATGAAGGTCCAGTGGGGCGATGCGCACGTCTACGGTGGTCGTCGCGGCAAGACCGTCTTTGGCGACTGGGAGGAACTCAAGGCCATCCTGGACGCCAATGCCGATTCCATCGATTACTACGACGTCGAGAATGACTGCCGCAACTCCGCCGTCCCCATGCTCGACCTTAAAGGCATCAACGCCCGCATTGAGCCGGGCGCGATCATCCGCGACCGCGTCGAGATCGGCGACCGCGCCGTCATCATGATGGGCGCCATCATCAACATCGGCTCCGTTATCGGCGAGGGCTCTATGATTGATATGGGCGCCGTCCTGGGCGGCCGCGCAACCGTGGGCAAGAACTGCCACATCGGCGCCGGCACCGTACTGGCAGGCGTCGTTGAGCCCGCGAGCGCCACGCCCGTCATCATCGAGGATGATGTCATGATTGGCGCCAACGCCGTGGTCCTGGAGGGCGTGCGCGTGGGCAAGGGTGCCGTCGTGGCTGCCGGTGCCGTGTGCGTCGAGGACGTCCCCGCCGGCGCCGTCGTGGCCGGTGTCCCCGCCCGCGTTATCAAGATGCGCGACGAGAAGACTGACAGCAAGACCGGTCTCGAAGAGGGCCTGCGCCAGCTTTAATAGTTACGACGTTTTACCAAACGCCGTAACGACCCGACGCTGCAAACGCCCCTAGGCGGCAATCTGACGTTCAATCGTCGGGCATGACCATAAGGTCAATGCCCTCATCTTTCACGTCACCTTGCTCGCCTAGGGGCGTTTTCGCTGGCGTATGCTCAACCTGCAAGGCAATTCAGCCCCAAGCAAAAAAGGCCGAAGTCCCGAAGGGTTTCGACCTTTGTTCTTCTGCAGCGTCCAAGCGCAGTTTATCGATTCTCGATGCTACCGATATTCTTGAGCTCGATGGAGATGAGGCCGTTGGGCTCGTTGACGAACTCGATGTATTCGGAGTTCGAACCCATCTCGGCCGGGAAGCTGATTTCGATACCCGTGTCGGTACGGATTTTGTGATTGCGCACCGCCGCGCGTTCGACCTGCTTGCGCTCCACGGGCACACGCTCAGGCACCTTCTCCTCGGTCAGTGCCGCGCGCACGCTCTCCTTGATAACCGGTTCGTCCTCAAAGACCTCGTCGACGATATCCCAAGGCGGCAGCTCCTCGTCATCCTCAACCTTCTCGGCAACCGCAGCCTTAACCTTGGCGAGCGCTACGGCCGTGTTGGCACCGTGCTCCTCGGCGACTTCCTCGACCACACGCGTCACGGTGTCGATGACCTCCTTGCCCGATACGCCCGTGTCGCACTGCAGCAAGCCATCAGGGATAAGCATACGGTCCTCGCCGGCAATCTTGCGCTTCTTGTCCACGTAGCCGATCTCCATGGTACTCGCGCGCACGATGGCATAGCTCGGCACCTTTTGCGAGGGGTTCGGCAGGATGGCGTAGTGGCGCGCGATGTCGTTGCGCACCTCCCCCTCCTCGCGGCCCACTTCGTGCATAAAAGCCTGCTTGGAGCCCAGCAGCATCACGGCAAACCAGCGGGCATCCTCGTCGTCGTCAAAATCGGCCACGAGCACGTCGGTGGACTCGGCTTTCTCGGCTTTGGTGAGCTCGGAGGAGATAAACTCCGCAATCTGCTGCGACAGGTCCACGAACTCGCGCTCGCCAAAGAAATAGCCCTTGAGCTCGCCACCAAACGCAGAGTTCTCGGCAAACGTGGCGCGTTTGTTGTCGGCCGAGGTGCGTGCGCGGCGCAGATGCGTGGTCACGAAGTTGCGCACGGTACGACTCTCGATATCGAGCTCGCGCTGGCTCATGACGTTGACGGCAGAGTCAAAGTCCAGGATATGCAGAATCGCGTGATTGATTTTCATATACGGCATTCCGTTCTAGATCGATTTCGGCACGAACCAGTATAGCGGTCGAGCCTGCCCCAGGCGCATCGAAGATCGGCGCATCGGGGACAGGTTGCTTTGCACCAATGGCTAGCGCAGGAGCTCGGACTGCCAAGCCTCGAGCTGTTCCGCCAAACTCTTGCCGGCAGCGGGCATGTCGATCTGGGGTCGTTTGGGCAGCAGCGCACATTTTAGGATTGCCGCGATGGTCTGCGAGACAAAGCGTCGCGTATCCTTGTCAAAGCCTTGCGCAGCCTGGAGCATCACGGGCAGGCTCTCGCGCAGATTCCCAGCGATATCCGCAAACCGCTCAGCACCCGTAGCCTCAAACACGGAGAACAACGCATCTACAAAACGCTCGCGCTCGCTAGGCGACACTGCAAGCAGCATCTCGCGAATAGAGCCATCAACGTATCGAGCACCGGCGGACAGGCGCTCGCAGTACACGAAGTCGCGACCATCAACCACCCAGCTAAAGGGATTGTGTTGCAGCAGGCTGAACTCGGTGCTCTCAACGATGGCATAGTCCTCCTGTGTCTCGAACATCATGCCAAAGATCGACGACCGAGGTAGCGTCTTGTCGATTCGACCGGAAAGATCGGCAAAGGCGTCGCCGTTCAGGAACTCCTCGACGAAACCCGGACCATCATGGGAATATGCCCGTTCGATTCGCTCACGGGCGACATCGGAGCACATTGCCGCACCGTACACCGCAAGGTTTCCACCCTTGGAATGACCTCCGCACAAAAGCGGCCCGTCAATCGCATCCGCCGCCTCGTCCACATAACGTGCCGCGGATTCCTGGGCCGGCACAGGACACCGGAACGCCATGTTAAAGTCCTCTTTCCAACCCACAATCGTGCTGTCGGTCCCCCGGAAGGAAAGGTAACTAAACCCCGCCGGAAACCGGAACGCCATGGCTGCAAACTGCTCCGTCGCCACCACATCGCTCACAGCACGATAGCCGCAAACGTGCACGCCACGGTAGCGAGGACTTGCTGCCACGGCCTCCAACAAGGCCCTGCTCCCCTCCGGGTCCCACAAGTCGTCAATCATGTCCCGATAGCACTCGGCACGCAGCAGCTCGCGTACGTCTAGGCCCTGCCAGTTCGTCAGCTCCGCCATATCACCCGGCAAACGCAAATAGGACAACCACGCAAAGACCAGGCTATCCACCGCGCAGAACGGCCGCTCCTCAAACGGATCAAACGCCGTCTGGGCATAGGTCAAAAAATTAGGCGAATCCGACATGGCCCTCCCATCGACTATAGTGCATTGGGGTCAGGTTACTTTGCACCAAAAAAGCGCCCGGGCCGCGTGGACTCGGACGCCTTCATTGTAGCTTTTCGCTCTAGCGAGCTTGATTTAGCAGGAGAAGTCGACGCTGTCGATGATGTCCTTGAGGGCCTTGGCGGAGGCGGTGAGCTCATGCTGCTCGTCATCGTCCAGCGGCACGGGGACGCGGCAGACAACGCCGTCGCGGCCAACGACGGTCGGCATGGAGATGGCAAGATCGGACAGGCCATACTCGCCCACCATGAGCGAGGAGACGGGCAGAACGGTCTGCTCGTCGCGCATAACGGCGGTGCAGATGCGCTTGACGGCCATGGCGACGCCATAGTAGGTGGCGTGCTTCTTCTCGATGATGGTGTAGGCGGAGTTCTTGACGTCCTCAGCGATGCGCTTCTCGGCAGCCTCATGCTCCAGGTGGCCGTGAAGCTCACAGAAGGTGTTCAGCGGAACGCCGGCAACCTGAGCGCTGGACCAAGCGACAAACTCGGAGTCGCCGTGCTCGCCCATGACATAGGCCTGGACATCGCGCGGGTCAACCTCGACGTGGGCACCAAGCATCTGCTGCAGGCGGCCGGTGTCGAGCACGGTGCCGGAACCGATGACGTGGCCCTCGGGCAGGCCGGACATCTTGATGGCGGCGTAGGTCAGAACATCGACCGGGTTGGAGACGATGAGCAGAATGCCGTCGAAGCCGGACTTCTTAATCTCGGGGATAATGGACTTAAAGATGCTGACGTTCTTGTTGACCAGGTCCAGGCGGGTCTCACCGGGCTTCTGAGCAGCGCCAGCGGTGACGACGATCATGGCGGCGTCGGCGACATCGGAATAATCGCCGGCGTAAATCTTCATCGGCTCGGCAAACGTCATACCGTGCGCGATATCCAAGGCCTCACCCTCGGCGCGGTTCTTGTCCACGTCGATGAGGACCATCTCGGAGAACAGACCACTCTGCATCAGCGCGAACGCCGAAGACGAACCGACGAAACCGCAGCCGACGATAGCGACCTTCTTCTCGTTAACCATTAGAAACTCCCATCTCTCTCCACAAACAAGCCGCCCGGGAACGACCCGAGCGGCTTGTCGTAATCCCAATACATCCAATCGGGACTTTGATTATGCTCCTATTCGCAGCCAAAAATCGACCGTTTACCGAAATTGTCTGCAGGATTCGTAAAATAACTGCACGAAATCGGTTTCGAGCTATTGACGAGTCGAAATAGCCTTCTAATACAGGCCCGCTTCGCGAATGGCCTCGACAGCCAAAGCAATCTGGTCGGGCGGCAAGACCAACGCCATGCGCACGTGTCCCTCGCCCGAGGGACCAAAACTCGCACCCGGCGTCACCACAACGCCGGCCTTCTCCATAAGCTCCTCGCAAAACGCCATGGAATCGGTGCGACCACCGGGAAGCTTGGCCCACACAAACATAGAACCATGCGCGTTGGGTCGCTCCCAGCCCAGGTCCTCAAGACCGTCGCACAGGGCATCGCGGCGCTCCTGGTACTTCAGACGCTGCGCCTCGACCTCATCGCGCGGGCCATTAAGGCACGCGATGGCGGCCTTCTGGATCGGGAAGAACATGCCAAAATCGATCTGGCTGCGCAGCTTGGCAAAGGCAGAGACCACGTCCTCGCGGCCGACCAAAAAGCCAATGCGGGCACCGGTGACGTTAAACGACTTGGAAAGCGAGAAGAACTCGACGCCCACCTCGAGCGCGCCGGGATACTGCAAGAAGCTGCCGCCCGGCTCGCCGTCGAACACGATGTCGGAGTATGCGTTGTCATGGACGATCAGCAGGTCGTGCTCGCGGGCGAAAGCGATGATCTCCTCGTAGACCTCGGGCGTGCCCACCGAGCCCACCGGGTTGGCGGGCAGCGACACGATCATATACTTGGCACGATCGGCCACCTCGGGATCGATACCCGCCACATAGGGCAGGTAATTATGCTCGGCAACCAGCGGATAGTATTCGAGCTTGGCATCGGCGATCTTGGCACCCGCCTCAAAGACCGGGTAGCACGGATCGGGAACCAAAATAGTGTCGCCCGGATCGAGCAGGGCCAGGCCCAAATGGCCCACGCCCTCCTGCGTGCCGTTGCACGACTGCACCATGGACGGCGTAATGCCGGAGACACCAAAGCGACGCTCATAGTAATCGCACACGGCCTGCTTGAGTTCGGGCAGGTCGCGCAGGGCGTACTTCCACATCTCGGGATCTTGGGCTGCCTGCGTGAGCGCCTCGACCACGTGGTCGTACGGCTTAAAGTCGGGCGTGCCCACGCTCATGTTGTAAATGGTCTTGCCCTGAGCCTTCAGCGCGAGCAGTTTGTTGTTGAGCGAGGCGAAGACCTCCGCGCCAAAGCGGTCGAGACGCTGCGATGCCTGCATGGTGCCACCTTTCGATATGAAAAACGCGGCGCTCCGACAAGAGCGCCGCGCGATACGGGCCATCAGATTGCAAAAGTGTAACGCTTGCAACCCCCGTATTGGTTCAATTTAGCCAACCTTAGTCAATCGGATTGAGCGCGTCGATCTGCGCAAGCCACAAACGTGAGCTGGCGTCACTCGGCATACGCCAATCGCCGCGCGGGCTGAGCGTCACCGAACCCACCTTGGGACCATCGGGCAGGCAGCTGCGCTTAAACTGCTGGGCAAAGAAGCGACGGTAGAACGTACGTAGCCATGTGTGGACGGTCTTGGCGTCGTAGACGCCCTCGAAGCTCTTGAGCGCCATGCGGTAGATCTTGCCCGGCTCAAAGCCAAAACGCAGCAGGTAGTAGAGGAAGTAGTCGTGCAACTCGTATGGGCCCACCAAATCCTCGGTCTTCTGCGCAATCTCGCCGTCGCCCGTGGGCGGCAGAAGCTCGGGGGACACCGGCGTATCGAGGATATCGAGCAAGACCTCGGCAATACGCCCGCCAAAGACATCGGCGGCATAGCGTACCAGATGGCGCACAAGCGTCTTGGGCACGCTCGCGTTGACGGCGTACATGCTCATGTGGTCGCCGTTATAGGTAGCCCAGCCGAGCGCCAGCTCCGACAGGTCGCCCGTGCCAATGACAAAACCGCCAGCCTGGTTGGCCAGATCCATCAGAATCTGCGTACGCTCGCGCGCCTGGCTGTTCTCGTAGGTCACGTCCTGCACGGCCGGATCATGCTCAATGTCCTTGAAGTGCTGCTCCACAGCCGCGTGGATCGAAACCTCGCGGAAGCTCACACCCAGGTCGCGAGCGAGCGACTCGGCATTCGACTTGGTACGATGCGTCGTGCCGAAGCCGGGCATGGACACGGCTGTGATACCAGTGCGCGGCAGCCCCAGTGCATCGAAGGCACGCACGGTCACAAGCAGCGCTAGCGTGGAGTCCAAGCCGCCCGAAAGGCCGATAACCGCAGCCTTGGTACCCGTGTGGGCAAGGCGGGTCTTGAGGCCCGCAGTCTGCAGATCGAGGATCGTCTCGCAGCGCTCGGCCAAGTCGCCGTGGTCGGCCGGCACAAAGGGCGCGCGCGGGAAAACGCGGTCGATATCGCAGGCATCGCGCAGGACAGGTTCTTCGGCCAGCACGCCCTCAAACGAAAACTCAACGGTCGTGGCCTCCGGCGCATCGTCCGCGCGCGTCCACGTCGTCGAGCGACGGCGCTCGGCAACCAGGCGGTCAAGGTCAACGTCGGCGATGGCCATATCGCAGGTAAGCAGTTTGGTCGCGGCGAGCTTGGAGCCGTTTTCGTAGACGAGGTTCTCGCCCGCAAAGACCATATCGGTCGTGGACTCGCCCTCGCTCGCGTCCGCATAGGCATAGGCGCAGTACAGGCGCGCGCTCTGGTTGGAAATGAGGCTGCGGCGGTAATCCGCCTTACCGATAATCTCGTCCGAAGCCGACGGATTGAGGATCACCGTCGCACCGGCAAGCGCCATCTCGGTCGAAGGGGGCGCCGGCACCCACAGGTCCTCGCAGACCTCAACGCCCAGCACCATATCCTCGGCACCTTCATCACAGCAGCGGTAGACAAGCCCCGAACCCAGCGGAACCGGACCCTGACCGGCAAACTCGACCCACACAGAATCTGCGGGCGCCGGAGCAAACCAGCGGCGCTCATAAAACTCACCGTAATTGGGCAGATACTTTTTGGCCGTGAGGCCCAAAAGCTCGCCCGCGCAGCACACGGCGGCGCAGTTGTAGATACTCTCGGCAACTGCAACGGGAAGACCGATGGTAAAGACAATCGGCAGCCCGCGGGTTTCATCGAGAATATGTGCCAGTGCGGTCTCGCAGGCATGCAGTAATGTGCGGTTATGGAACAGATCGGCCGCGGTATAGCCAGTCAGATTAAGCTCGGGCAGTACCAGCGCGCGAACGCCGCGCTCGGCAGCCTCGCGAACAGCCGCCAGCGCAACCTCGGCATTGCCCTCGACATCGGCCACGCGAATCTGCGGCGACGCCGCCGCCACACGCAAAAAGCCATCAGACTGAGAAAGGTGAAGATTCATAAGAATGCTCCCGTGCGTAGACGCTATTCAACACAATTAGCAAGCCCTATTGTAGTTCAACCACCGGGTGGAACCACATCCCACCAACTTGGTGAGCTATTGATGAGTTGATGGTATCTGTTAAATGTCACGTACGATTCACATCTGGTGGGTACCCTGATGGCTACACGAAACGAAGCAGATTTACACCGGGAGGACCCCGTATGACAACCAAGTACACCGACGCGCCGCGCACGCGCGTCATGACGCCGGCATCGCTCAACAACGGCGTGCACGAGAACCATTCCATCGGCCAGACCATGGCCATCGCGCCCAAAAAGGGCCTGTTCGACGACATTTCCATTCCCCAGATCATCGCCGGCGCCGCAGCTGCCGCCACGAGCGTGGCGCTTGCTTCAAAGATCGGCATTGCCGGCTCGGTGATTGGTGCCGCTGTGAGCTCAGTCATCACCGTTGTGTCCTCGCAGGTCTATCGCCACTTTATCTCCGCCAGCGCCGAAGCAATCAAGGGCACGCATGCCGCTGTTGACTACCCTACCGGCGCCTACGAGCCCGTTGAGCCCAATGTCGAGGAGCACCTAGGTGGCGCCGCAACCACGCAGGAGATGCGCCAGGTTGCGGGACGCGCGACCACGGCGCGCGTCGCCCCCAACAGCCTGCGCGCCAAAGCGGCGGCAGAGCGCAGCCAGACACAAAAGAAGGTCATCGTCTTCTCGATCGCCATCGCCATCGTCGCGGTCATCGCCTGCGCCGGCGCCATCCTTATCACCACTGCCGGTGAGGGTCTGGGCGAGCGTCCCGAGCCAATCCTGTCGTCGCGCACGACCGAGAGCGATGCAAATGGCAACACCCAGTCGCAAGATCAGCAGGCACAGACGGACGACACGCAAGACAGTCCTACCTCTGCCAATTCGTCCTCGAACACCCAAAACCAATCGCAGGGCACCGATTCCTCTACGGCCAACAGTGGCACGCCGTCCGGCACGACCGACTCAAGCCAAACGACTGACGGTTCACAGCCGAACACGGGAGGCCAGACGAGCGACACCACGTCGGGAACGGGCACGGCAGACAGTAACAACACCAACAGCTCGAGCGGAACCGCTTCCGGCACGGCATCTGACAACTCGAGCCAAGGCACGGCATCGGGCAACTAAGCACGTTTGCCTCTCATAGATAACCGACCTATACAACGGGCGCGAATCGAAAGCGGTTCGCGCCCGTTTGCCTTGGGCGCCGCCATGGCGAACGCCATGCGATGGTAAGATGCTTTACATGTGTAAAGAGGAGATTTGCCATGAGCAAGACAATAGTTAGGCCCACGCTTTCGCTGGGCAACCACATCTATCTGTATCGCCTGCTGCGCGACGCGATTGGGTGCGGCAAGCAAACGTTTATGACACAGGTCGAGGAGGCGCTCGCCGCTGGCGACATGACCGCTTATGACCTGGGCTTCGAGTCCACGCGCGAGCTGCTCGAGGAGCTCGACGACTGCATTAAGCTGACCGTCTTTAAAGGCGGCCGCCTGTATGCCACGGTCATCGCCAACGAGGCCTGGGATGCCGCGCTTGCCAAGGGCGAGGACAAGCCCAAGACCGCCAAGGGCGCCAAGCAGTCCTACAAAAAGAAAAAGCGCGGTGAGAAGGACCTCAAGGCCGTGCGCCCCAAGCACGTTAAGCGTCCCGAGCCCGAAGCCATGGTTGAAGCCGCGCCGGAACCCGAGCCCGAGACAGAGATCGAAGTCGCTATTGAGGTAACGGCAGAAGCCGAAACCGAAATCGCCGCCACGACCGATTCCGAAGTCATATCCGAGCAGGAAGCCACTGTGGAGCTCAACGAAGCGCCCAAGTCGACAACCGAAGAAGCCGCTGACCAACCCGAGCCGTCTGCGTTCCAAAACAGCGATGTCTTTGGCGACGAGGCCGAGGACAATCAGCCCGACGAGTCCGCTGATCAAGACGCTACCGAGTCGGCGCCGGAGCCCGAGACGCCGCAGCCCGCCATCTCGCTCACGGTCGTCTACGACCCCGAGAACGCCAATGCCGGCATCACCACCATGGCATCCACGCCCATCGAGGCAAAGTCGAGCGTCGAGAATGAGAGCTCGACGCAGGTTGAGGTTGAAACTGAAGCTGCAGACGCGCCCGTCACCGTGAAGCCCGCAGATTCCACAATCAAGCCGAAGACGACGCCAGAGCCCGCACCCGTCATCGAGTCCGTGCCCGCCGCTGCTTGCGACCAAATTCCCGCACCGGCACCGGCTTCGGTACCCGCAGCGGCCCCAACCCCCGCGCCCGCAGCGCCCACCATCCCCGAGGACTTCCCCATCGATTTCGCAACCGAGGTTTTCTGCCCCGGCCCGCTTCTGCACCAGCTGTCGACCTATCTCCCCTACGGCGCCGACACGCTCGGCATCGTCGGCGAGTACTACTGGATCGCCCGCGAGCGCGGTACCATCGAGGCCGCGCGAAACCGCGCAAGCTTCCCCCTGCGCTACACGCAGGCCGGCGAGCGTCGCGAGGTTGCCGTGCGCATCCGCCGCAACACCACTGGCGGCCTCGGTGCCGCCTGGGCCATCGACAAAGTCGAAGAGCCCGAGCAGTAACGACAAGCGGCTCAAATCCAAA
>CATZMG010000050.1 GCA_958421655.1 uncultured Collinsella sp. | reverse complement strand
GGGCGCAGGGGGTGTGTCCCATGGAAGCGAAGTCCACCTGATGGCACTCACGATAGAGCTGTGCCGCACCGTCGAATCCCAGACACATGACCTTTTCGGCAAGGATGCCGACGATGCTCGCGTGCATGCGCTCGGCATTTTGCGTAATGGCGTAGCGCCGCCATAGCGAGAGGGCATAGCTTTGGGGGTCGGTCGTGATCAGGTCGTCAAACAATCGACCCGTGGCACCGTCCTGCAGGTGCTCGATCAGCTTGATGACCGAGCTGATCGTCTGCTCGTCGGCGGGCAGCTGTTCGGTGACGTAGGCGATAAGACACGACAGCAGGTTTGCCGCCGCATGATCCCAAAAAGGCTGGTTGTTGTCCTCGATGGGGCAGATGGCCTTTGCCACCGAGAGGATGTCCTGCTGGTTGGGCCTGCCGTCCGCCTTGCGGCGAATGTGCCTCAGGGGGTTGTAGCCGCAGCGCTCGATGCCGGGCGCAAGGGCCGGGACGGTGTTGAGGTCGGCGAAGTTGAGACATTGCACGCGGTAACCGTGGGCTGCCAGCACGGGTCCCACTTCGCGACAGAGCGTGCCTTTGGTGTCGAGCACGATGTAGCTTGCGTTCATTTGCAGCAGGTTGGGCTTGAGGACGTTTCGGGTCTTGCCGGCTCCCGAGGGGCCGATCACAAGTGCGTTGTTGTTGAGTCCCGTTTGGCGGGTGTCGCAGGAAAGCGTTCGATCCTTGGCGAGGATGGTGGACGATGCGGACTTAGATGCGGCGAGGCGGCTGGCGAGGTTAGACATGGGCGACCTTCTTGGTGGTCGAGAGGATTTCGTGGGCAAAGCCGAGCTCGACGGCGCGCTCGGCCGAAAGGTAGGTGTCTTTTGCGGTGAGGGACTGGATGCGCTTGGGCGTGAGGCCGCTGCGGTCCGAGAGGATTTGCGTGAGGGTCTTGCGGGTCTGCATGAGACGCCGGCTGGTTTCCTGCAGCGCAAGTGCCGAGCCGCCTGCCCCCTGGGGGATCAGCGGGTCGTGAATCATGAGCTCTGCATGGGGCGCCATACGGCGATCGTCGCCGCCCATAAAGATCACGGCGCCCATGGACGCGGCGAATTCCAGGCAGACGGTGCGGATGGGGCACGATGCGAGGCGCATGGCGTCATAGATCGCAAGGCCCGATCGCACGCTTCCGCCGGCGCTGGCGACAAATATGGTGATGGGGCGGCTGGGGTCGGTGGCATCGAGCAGGCGGATTTGCTGGCATAGGTCGTGGGCCATCGGGGTTTCGATGTTTCCCATGACGGAGAGCTCGCGACGGGCGAGCATCTCATCGTAAATGCTGGTGAGCGTGATGCCTCGGGCGGATTCACGCATGGTGAGGGGGCTGATGATGGGGGAATGATTGGTGTCCATGAGGACTCCTTTCTGTTGGTTGTGTTGTGGAATAGGATTGTTGCCCGCGGAGGGGCTGGCGGGCTACAGGGTTCGTCCGAGCCTGAGATCGAGCTCGGTTGTGGGGCAGGCTGCCTGTTCGTGCGGCTCGCAAGCGCCAAGGGCTCCAAAGCGATAGAGCGTTGCGGCGGGCGTGGTGTAGGCGAGCCGCAGCTGATGCTCGACAGGGGCACATCCGTCATTTTTGTAATGAGGCGCGTAGTACTGCGCGATGCTGGCGTTCATCTCGCTGCCATTGCGATGGCGCTCAAACTGGCGTCTGCAGGTCTCGATGATCTTTGCTACCGACTTGGGTGCCGTCGCGGGAACAAGGGCGAGATAGCCCTCAAATAGCTCGTTGATGCTCAGGAGGCACAGCAGGTCGATCAGCGTCCTTATGGCTGCTCCCTCGGCAGAAAAATGCGCGGTCATACGGTTATATCGGTTGCGGTCGACGATGGCCGCATGGGGTCTTGGAGTTTTCTGCCCTGTGGTCCCGGGCTTTTGCCGCGCCTGTGTATTGAGCTCGACGTTGCAGCGCTTGAGGCCGTCCAACGGAAGGAACAGTGCGGTGCGCAGGGTGTTCCGCTTGCTTTCGAGTTCATGACGCTCGTCGGGTTCCCATTCGAGCTTGAGTTTCGTGTCGAGCGCCGTAAGCATATGGGCTAGGCAGCCTACGGTAAGAACGTACGAATCGTTGTCGCGTTTTGGGGCATAGGGGTCTGTCAGCTTGCGAATGTCGGGGTCGCCCATGATCTTTGTGCAGCGCTTCAGCAGTTGAGGGTGGTCGGCCAAGATCGTCGCGAGCGGTAGCGACGCGTAGTTCTTGATGGTCGCGGCGGCAAAGGCGGCGTCATATTCGTTTGCATATGCTCGCTCAATGCGGGCATCCAGAATGCTTTTCTTATCGCCGTCTTCAGCGTGGTGGTTTGTCATAGCTTCTCCAATCGGTTGATGTTCGTGCTGTTTGTTGATGTGTTGGTTGTCGTGAGTGATGTGCTTGCCGTGGGTGATGTGCTGACGTTGGGGTGCTATGCGGTTTTCAATGAGCCCGTGAGGCAGTTGCTGCAGGGGCGGGATGGAACGGCCCATGCAAGGCGGAAGGCATCGTGCTCAAAATCGAGACAGCAATGCCCTGGGTGCCTCACATGTGGCAGTTACCTCATTAAGTTGTCATTGCGTTTGGGGTTGTACTTTGCCGATCTTCTTTCTCTTACACGCTAAAAACTGAAATTTCATATGCTCGATCTACTTAAAACCGCAACGGCGGTCTTTTATCAACTTATATGTCGGAACGCGTCTTTGCAAGTACTTTTTTGCGTTTGTTTCAAATGGGGTGGTTTTGCAACCGTCACGCGCCACGCTATGCGAACGTGCCCCGGCTCGGATAAGATGGTGCGATCGAGTTCTACCGCGCTCACCGCAAGTAGTCTTTGTTGCTGAGATAGGTCATGGCCGAAAGGGGCCCGTATCCCAACAGATACGGGTCCCTTGCTATTTAAATGGGCATGAGGGTGTATTGAGGGGGGGGATGTCTTGCTGTCGGCATCCGCGTGCGGTGCCATTCGCTGTCTGTAAATATACGTTTACAGCTAATTTCATACCACTTGTCGGAATGCGGACGCTGTCCTTGCATGTCGGGCGTACATTGAACGTGGTTTTTCGCGTGAAACCACGAATCGGTTGTCAGTCCTGAACAAGGAGGCCCAGCATGACGCTTGCCAAACCCATCAATAAATACATCGACTATATCGATGCCCCCGAGGACACGTTTGAGCAGTATGTCGAGAAGGCGTTAAAGTACAACTTTCGCTGCGTATTTGCGAACCTTCAGGAGTACGAGACGGGCCGCGCCATGCTCGAGGGCTCTGACATCATCCTTGCCGGCGCCATCGACTTTCCCCAGGGCACTATGACGCTTGAGGAGAAGCTTGCGAGGTTTGAGGAATACGCTGCGTGTGGCTTTACCGAGATTGACTACGTTTTGAATCAGGGGTCGATCGAGAACCGCGATTTTGATGCCATCGAGCGCGAGATGACTACCATTGCTGATTTTTGTCGCGCGCATGGCATCACTGACAAGGTAATCGTCGAGATGTGCAAGCTGGACGGCGACGACGCCGCCAAGCGCCGTGTATGCGAGATCGCGCTGGAGGCCAAGCCGGGATTCCTTAAGACATCGACCGGCAGAAGCTTTGGCGGTGCTAAGCTCGAGGACGTGCGGCTGATGCACGAGGTGCTCGGCGATGCCGTGGCAATCAAGGCGGCGGGCGGTATCCATAATTACGAAGAGGCTTGCGCATTCATCGAGGCCGGCGCCAGCGCGTTAGGTGCATCGGCGGGCATCGCGATCGTCGAGGGCGCACCGACGGATGAGCGTCGCTAGCAGACGTATTTGACCTGAGCGATAAAGCTTCACGACCACACGCCGTTCATGTTCGGGACAATATGACATTTTTCCCGTTGCAAACGGAGTCGCGGTGGCTGTTCTGTATGATGACTCAGACAAGGTTATTCAATGACAGGGAGGCATATATGGCAATCAAAGCCATCGCGATGGATATTGACGGTACGCTCACCAACGACCAGAAAGTGATTAGCCCGCGTACGCGCGAGAAGCTGCTCGCTGCGCAGGAGTCGGGCATTAAGCTCATCTTGGCGTCGGGCCGTCCCGCATGGGGGCTGCACGCCTTGGCGCAGGAGCTCGACCTTCAAAACCATGACGGTCTGCTGGTGGCCTTTAACGGCGCACACGTCGTCGATGCCCAGACCGACGAGGTGCTGTTCGATCAGGCTATGCCTGCCGACGAATTGCATCGCCTGATTGATCACCTGCGTAATTTTGACGTGATCCCTATGATTTCGCTCGGTCGCGATTTGCACGTCGAGGACTCGTACCATTGCATGATTACGCTGCCGGATGGCTCGCAGAAAAACATCGTCAAGTATGAGCGCGACGCGTGCGATCTTAAGATTCGCGAGGTGGAGAGCCTGCATGAGGTCGCTGATGCTTATCCCGTGGACAAGCTGCTGACGGCGGGCGACCCGGCCTATCTGCAAGCGCATTACGAGGAGATGTACGCGCCCTTTACCCAGACGCTTTCGGGTATGTTTACGGCCGACTGGTACTTTGAGTACACGGCGCCCGGTATTGACAAGGCCCGCGCGCTCGAGGGTGCCCTGCCCAAGCTCGGCATCGATGCCAGCGAGGTCGTATCGTTTGGCGACGGCCAGAACGACAAGTCTATGATTGAGTGGGCCGGCACCGGTGTTGCCATGGGCAACGCCGTCGATGAGGTTAAGGCTGTGGCCCAGATGGTGACCGCCAATAACAACGAAGACGGTATTGCGGTGGCGCTGAATAAGCTGCTGGGCTAGAATCGCCGATAGTGCATGGCTCGGGCGTCCGCTTGCGGGCGCCCTTTTGTTAGGGAGGGTGCCGTGTCCGCATTTCCGTTCGACGCCGTTATCTTTGACATGGACGGCGTCATTGTCGATACCGAGTATTACTACCTGGGCGAGACTGCCGCGTTTGCCAAGGAGCTTGGACTTAACCTGACTCAAGAGGAGTTGAACGGGCAGGTTGGTACCTCGCATCAGTTCTTCCTGCGTATGCTGGTCGATTGGTTTGAGCGCGCCGGGAAGGGGCATTTAACTGGCGAGGAAGCGTTGATCCGTTGGGACGAGTGGGCGCATAAGCGTCCGCGCGACTATCAGGCTTTGATTAACCCAGGCGCCGTGGATACGATTCGAGAGCTGCCGCGCCGTGGCGTTCGCGTGGCGCTTGCCAGCTCGTCTCCCATGGATAGCATCGAGGAAGTGCTCAATGCGTGCGGGCTGTCGGATGCCTTTGAGTATGTGGTGAGCGGCGAGCAGTTTAAGGAGAGCAAGCCCGAGCCCGACATCTACCTGCATGCGCTGGACCTGCTGGGGCTGCCCGCGAATCGCTGCTGCTGCGTTGAGGATTCGGTGCCTGGCATCACTGCCGGCAAGCGAGCCGGCCTGACAGTTATTGCCAAGCGCGAGGAGCGCTTTGGCTTTAGCCAGGATGCCGCGGACAAGATTATCGACCAGCTGCCGGAGCTGCTCACGCTTTCTTAGGAGCGCGGTAGTTGCGCGTTTTTCGGGTCAGATGAGTAAATACCCGACATTTTGGTGCGACAGCAAGCATACTTTATGCTAATGCGGGCTTAAGGGCTTGTTGAATGCCCTTAAGCCCGCTTTTGACTTAATTGGGCTGGGAGAGGGTATATGCCACCGACTGAAGGACTAACTGACGGTAAAGCAGCGATACCGCTGTACCAACAGGTTATCGATATCATTAAAAACGAAATCAATTCCGGTGCCTACAAGGCGGGCGCGCGGATACCCAACGAATTCGAATTGGCTGAGAACTATAAAGTTGGCCGCGTTACCGTGCGACGCGCTATTGAGGAGCTCGTCCAGCAGGGCTATCTAACGAAGCGGCAGGGGAAAGGCACGTTTGTCAATGCCCCCAAGCTCAAGCGCAAGATTCGCCAGAAGGATGACGTCCAGAGTTTTTCGGACGCATGCCGCGTTAACGGAATGGAGCCGGGGGCGTGCGTCATTTCGAGAAAGATACTGCCGGCAGATTCTACCGAAGCGCAGTTCTTTGGTGTTCCCGTTGGAACTGATTTGATTTGCGTTGAGCGTGTGCGTACTGCCGATGGCGTCCCTGTCATGCTCGAGAACAACATATACGTTTACGAGGACAACGCCTATCTATCAACGGCACCTCTATCTAACCAATCCATTTTTGAGTTCGTGCGCAACCGGACGGGCCGCACGCCCGCGTTTACCGACCCGTGCACGCTCGAGATCGCGTGCGCGTCGCCCGAGGTCGCTCGACTGTTGGCAGTTCCCGTTGGCGAACCCTTGTTTTATATGGAAGCCTTCTTTTTCGATGAGCGGCGGCGACCGTTTATCATCGGTCGTCAGCGGATCGTTGGGTCTCGCTACGTTTTTGACATCTAGGACATTGCGAATGGAAGCGCCCGGTAGATCATCTCACCGGGCGTTTCCATACCGTTCACGGCGCAAACGCAACCGTTCAACCGCGTTGCGGCAATCAGTTTGAAATTATCTTGATGAAGGAAAAAGCTGCCGGTAATCTATGGGACGTCATAGAACGTTTGCATTGTGCAAACGTTGAAGCGAGATGCGATGCAGTCTCGAGTTCTTTGGAGGTATCTATGTCAGATACGAAGGCGAAGAAGACAAACAGACGTTTTAAGTTCAAATTACCGCATGTCTATACGATCATGTTCTTGCTGATCGTTGTCTTTGCGGTCCTGACTTGGATCGTTCCCTCTGGTCAGTATCAGCGCAAGACGATTTCAACAGCGGCGGGCGAGCGTGAAGTCGCCGTTGCTGGAACCTATGAACAGGTCGATAAGAACTACACCGATTCCGAGACCGGCGAGACCATCAATCTGGGCCAGGATATCTTCGCGGTTCTGCAAGCGCCCACCAAGGGTATCCAAGAGGCTGCCGACGTCGTTGCGTTCGTCTTATTGATTGGCGGATCGTTCGCAATCATCACCAAGACCAACGCTTTGAATGCCGGCATGAGCCGTGTGATTAAAAAGCTTAAGAACAAGGACATCCTCATCATCCCCATCACGATGACATTGCTGTCCATTTGCGGCACTACGTTTGGTATGTCTGAGGAAGCCCTGCCGTTCTATGCCATCTTCATTCCCATCATGATGGGTATCGGTTATGACTCGATGACGGCATTTATCATCTGCTTCCTTGGTCCTAACCTGGGATATTGTGCTTCGACCATCGACCCGTTTAATGTTTTGATCGCCCAAGGCATCATTGGCATCGAGGGTAATCCGCAACTGTGGCTGCGCGCCGTTTCTTGGGTCATCTTCACTGCCGTCGGTATCGCATGGGCCATGCGCTACGCCATGCGCGTCAAGAAAAACCCCGAGTCGTCCATTGTGTACGAGGACGATAAGCTCAAGCGTATTGAGTTTTCCGTGACCGATGCCTCCATCGAGGAAGAGTTCACTATCCGTCAGAAGCTCGTGCTTATCGATTTTGCTTGCGGTATGGGCATTATCGTCTGGGGCCTTGTTACCCAGGGCTGGTACATGAATGAGATTTCCGCCGTGTTCCTTGGCATGGGCTTGCTTGCCGGTATCCTGGGCGGTCTTGACCAGCAGACGATCGCAGAGGAGTTCGTTAAGGGTCTCGCCGACTTTGCGTACGCTGCCATCGTTATCGGTATCGCTCGCGGTATTCTGGTCATCGCCGAGGGCGGCATGATCATCGACACCATCCTCCAGGCGCTCGCTACCGCGCTCGCCGGTGCACCCGCCGCCGTCTACACCACGTTTATGTATATCGTCCTTGGCCTGCTCTCTTTGCTGGTTCCCTCGAGTTCTGGCCTGGCGGCGCTCACCATGCCCGTTATGGGCCCCCTGACCGAGCTCATGGGCCTCAATCCCGAGGCGGCCGTCACCGCGCTCCAGTTTGCCAACCAGACCATCAACACCATCAGCCCCGTAGCGGGCATGACGGTCGCCGGTCTTGCCGTGGCAAAGATCTCGTTTGGTCAATGGTGGAAGACCATTTGGAAGTTCTTCATTTTTATGGTCGTCTTTGGCCTGATCGTAACGGCAATCTCTGGCATGCTTCCGGTGTAGGTGGTTGTGATGTCTGATCGTTTAACGGTCCTGACGTCTAAGAGCGTCTTTACCGGTACGGGGGACCTGCCGTTTGAAGGTTTCGTAGCGGTCCGTGGCAATCGAATTGAGGCGGTTGGCACCAAGTGTGAGGTGGCTTCGTATTTGACCCAGGCGGACGAGGTAGTTGATCTGGGCGACCGCACCGTCATGCCTGGTCTGATCGATGTACATACCTTCTATACAGGCTGGGCGCTGCGGACGTTGGGGTCTGATCTGTCCGGCATCGATGATGCCAAAGAGGCCGTGTCGCTCTTGCGTGCATGGAAAGAAGATCATCCGGATTGCGCGGCGGCTTTTGGCCACAACCTATCCGAAACGTTGGCATCGGATGCCGAGAACGCAAATACGGCAGCTGTGTTTGACGAGTTTTTTGGTGATATCCCTGTCGTCTGCTTTACACCGGGCGCGGAGACCTGCGTTCTCAATGCTGCCGCCAGTGCGCGATACGGTTTTACACCGCAGGCGTGCTATGCCGAGAAGATCTGGCGCATGATGAGCGATTTCCTCGCGTTGCCCGAGGTGCGCGCGGGGTATTCGGACTACATGAGCATGCTTAACGAGCGCGGCGTTACCGCCATCAAGGAGATGGCGTTTGATGACTACTACGGCTTTGCCGACGAAATGGCTCGCCGTGAGGAATCTGGCGAGCTGACGGTTCGCGTCTCTATGATGTCGCAGCCGGTGGGCGCTGGTGCAAATCTGGCATATGCTCGCGAGGCACGAGAGCGCTTCCGGGGACCGTTCGTTCGTTTTTCTGGCTTCAACCGTATGACCGATCGCGGCGTATGGGCGGGGCTTGCCGAGATGATTGACCCCTATGAGGATACGGCCGATGCGGGCGCTGCCGGCAAGACGGTCGTCGAGGAGCCAGAGTGGGATCTGATTGAAAGCGAGCTGCGTGCAATTGATGCTGACGGCTTCCGATATTCCTTGCATTGCCAGGGTGATGGCGCCGTTCGTCGCACCGTGGCGCTCTATGCCTCGCTGCCTCGAGACGAGCATGGACGGATGCTTCGCCGCCATGCGATTACCGATCTCGAGAACTCTGACCCGACCGATCTTGTCGAGTTTGGCAAGTTAGGTGGAATTTGCGAGGTCTATCCGCAGATTCTGACGCTGGACCGGCGCGAGGATTGCCTGTCGATGATGCGTCGACAAATTGGCGAGACGCGACTTTTGCACAGCTGGAATCGCCGCGGCATGGAAGATTCCGGATGCACGGTGTGCTGTGGAACGGATTTGCCGCTGTTGATTCCGAGCCTGGGCGAGTCAATCTACAGCGCGTGCGGCGGATTCTTCGCCGACGGACTGCCCGTGAATGAGGTCAACACGCTGACGCTTGTCGAGCTCTTGCGCGCTTGGACTGCCGGGGGCGCGTACGATCTGATGCGCGAAGATGAGCTGGGTACGCTCGAGGTCGGCAAGCTTGCCGATATCTGCGTGCTCGATCGGGATGTGTTTGACCTCGATTATCGCGACGCACGCGATCTTGCGGTTGATATGACGATGTCGGACGGACAAATCGTGTTCGATCGAAATAAGGAGGCATAAGATGTCTGAATCCAAGCCGACGCTGCGCCGCGAACAGATTGCGGGCATGAATATCCACTACATCATGTGGTCGCTCGATTACTTCCTTGATGTGCAGCAGCGTTTGGGCTTTGAGTCCATTGAGCTGTGGTGCGCAGAGCCGCATGTGACGCTCGACCATACGGGCTACTTTGAGGCTGAGGTCCTGGCGAAAAAGGCTGCAGACCGTGGGCTTAGGTATCGTACTCTGTGCCCCGAGAATGTTGTCTATCCTTGGCAGTACTGCGCACGCAAGCCGCTACATGAACAGCGCAGCCTGGCGTACTTTAAGCACGGCATTGAGCTTGCCGAGGTACTTGGGTGCGACCGTATGTCCGTCAACTCGGGCTGGGGCGACTGGGACGAGGACCGCGAGGAAGCCTGGAAGCGCAGCCGCGAGCACTTGTCCATTCTGGCGGAGTATGCCGGCGAGCACGGTCTGGTGCTTACGATGGAAAGCCTGCGTCCCGAGGAGAGCAACCTTGTGACGACGGTTTCCGATGCGAAGCGCATGATTGACGAGGTCGCGAGCCCGTATTTACAGCCCATGGTTGATACAACCGCGATGGGCGTTGCTGGCGAGACGCTCGAGGACTGGTTTGCCACCTTTGGTGATGGGGCAATTCACGAGATGCACTTTATCGACGGTGACCCGTATGGCCATCTGGTGTGGGGCGATGGCAAGCACGATATGGACGCCTTCGTTGCCACACTCAACGTCCATGGTTTCGACGGCATGCTGGGCCAGGAAATTACGGACGGTCGTTACTACGATGACCCGGCGGCGGCAGATGCCAAGAACATGGCCGCATTCGAGAAATATCTGATTGACTAAAACAACTATCGGCCACGCAGCCAACGTCATTGATTGCGGCCAAACAAGAAAGGAACTGGATATGAACGCACACGATCTGATCAAAGAGGCAATTGCCGAGAAGGGCAAGTTCGACAGCGTCTACTGGATTGCTTGCGGTGGCTCCATGATCGATTTGATCCCGGCCCATGAGCTTCTGCAGCGCGAGGCAACCACCTTCACTTCGTATATCTATACGGCTCGCGAGTTCGATATCATGCGTCCGCGTCGTCTGGGCGAGAAGTCCCTGGTCATCGCTTGTAGCCACAGTGGCAACACCCCTGAGGTCGTCGAGGGCTGCGAGATTGCCCTTGCTGCCGGCGCTACGGTGATCGCCCAGACCGACAACGCTGGATCTAAGATCGACACCGGTAAATGGACCACGTGGGTCTACCCGTGGGGCGAGGGCGTGCCGCAGGCCGAGGTCCCCGCTGGCATTTCGCTGTCGCTTGCGGCAGAGCTGCTCGATCAGCAGGAGGGTTACGCCGATCTTGCCGATATGTATGCCGGTATCGCCGAGATGGATAAGATTCTTCCCCCGGCACGCGAGAAGGTAAATGCCGAGCTGGGCGATCGCTTTGCCAAGCTTTGCCAGGAGCACGAGTTCTTCTATATTCTGGGCAGCGGTCCCAACTTTAGCCAGACCTACGGTTTCGCTATCTGCTCTCTTATGGAGATGCAGTGGCAGCACTGCAGCTACATCCACTCTGCCGAGTACTTCCACGGCCCCTTCGAGGCTACTCAGGATGGCGTTTTTTACTTCCTGCAGATGGGCTCCAGCGAGTGCCGTGCTATGGACGAGCGCGCCCTGGCGTTCCTTAAGACGCATACCGATACGCTGATGGTGCTCGATGCCAAGGAGTGCGGTATGGAAGCCGTGCCGGCGAGCGTCCGTGCCTATCTGGACCCGGTGCTGTTCTACGCCATGAACTGCGAGCTGCGTGCCGCACGCGGCAAGGTGTTTGATCACGATCCCGATTTCCGTCGCTATATGGGTGTTGTCGAGTACTAGAAGGAGCAAAGGCCATGGCATTTAACGTTAACGCGCTCGGATTTGGCGACAACGTCGTCGATCGCTACGAGCATATCCACACCATGTATCCCGGCGGCAATGCGGTGAACTTCGCCGTTTATGCCAAGAAATGCGGTGCCGCACGCTCCGCATACATGGGCATTTTTGGCAATGATGCCGCTGCCGAGCATGTCATTGCAAGCCTCGAGGATGAGGGTATCGAGCTTGACAAGTGCGAGCAGATGATTGGCGAGAACGGAGCGGCTCGCGTGACCGTCGTTGACGGTGACCGTGTCTTCCTCGGCTCCAACGAGGGCGGTATCCGTGGCGATGCGCGTTATGTCCTCGATCGCTTTGACCTTTCGTACATGAAGCAGTTCGATGTGGTTCATTCGGGCAACTATTGCTTTACCGAGCGCGAGCTGCCCAAGCTGAAGGCTGCGGGCGTCACGGTCTCTTTTGACTTTTCGGACGACTCCACCGACGAGTACTACGAGCAGATTGCGCCCTACGTCGATTTCGCTTTCTTTAGTGCGGCGGATGCCGCGAGTGAGGACGAGATTCGCGAGCGTCTGGCATGGGTGAAGGGCCTGGGTCCGCGTTTTGTGTCGGCTACGGCGGGCGCCGAGGGCTGCATTGCTTACGACGGCGAGCGTTATTACCGCCAGCTGGCTAAACCGGTAACGGACATGAAGGACACCATGGGGGCGGGCGACTCGTTCCTCACCTCGTTTTTGATGTGCTATCTCGATTCCGCCAAGCGCGGTGAGGATGGTTCTGAGGCTATTGAGCGGGCGCTTGACTTCGCGGCCAGGTTTGCCTCGACCGTATGCGGCATGGAAGGCTCTTGGGGCCACGGGGCGCCGATTTCCGAATAGCCGAGCGGGCTCAGGGAGCTGCATTAGTGCCTCCCTGTGACTCGGTGGTCAAAAAATGCCAAATATGAGTACTGTGACTAATTTAGTCGCAGCATAATTGACCCCTTCAGACGTGATTTAAGCGTTTGGAGGGGTTTAAACTTGCGAAAATGTAGGAGGAATGACTGTAAAAGTGTTAGTTAATGGACAATCGTAGATCATTCTGGTGGTCGGAAAGCTCAAAGTAATGTATCCATTTCGGTAACAGTACTCATATTTGACATTTTTTGACCACAGGGGTCAGCGAAGGCTAAAAACAGAGCGTGAATTTGCCAAAACTGCCGACTCGATGTGCTTTGCGCCACAGTTTTTGAGTGAGGCGATGCGTTCTGAGGTCCATGCGAGCGATCTGATGAGCGACTGTGCGCTTGTTTCTGTGTTTGGTTCGGCTGGTGAATCGGTCTCGAGCAGTAGGCGGTCGAGTGGGATCTGTCGTGCGTATTCGCGACCGCGCTTGGTCGCGAGCATGCGTTCGTTGACGGAAAAATAGCAGCCTGCATCGCGCGCGCGGACGAGTTCGTCCGAAGTACCGCTAAACCAGTGGAAGATGATAACGGGGGAGTCGGGGTTTGGGATGAGTAGTCCATGCGATTCGAGGACGTCCAGTACGGCTCCTGCCGAACGAACGGCATGAATTGATATCACGCGTCCGGTAAGAGGATGCTGCACGAGCGTATCGCAGAGCCGGTCAAGTGCCTGTATTTGCAGCGGCTCGCTTCCAGCAAAACGAGTGGAAAAGTCGAGTCCCACCTCGCCGATGTAGCGCCCTTGGGCAGCAACTTCGCAAAGCAGATTGACTTCGGCAGGACCGCAGCGGCCGTCGGCGAGCCACCAGGGATGGAGGCCGACGCCCGCGATAATGTTTGGGTAACGGCTGGCCCGCTTTTTTGCTGCCTCGAAGTCGCATGGGTCGATGCCACAGTCAAAGAGCCCCAGACCCAATGCCGCCGACTCATTGGCCGTAGCATCGGGGCTGAGCATCAAATCAAGGTGACAATGCGTGTCAAAGAATCGCGGTTCCATCGCAGGGCATCCTGCTAGTCCAGGCGCTGGCCATCGGCGCGCACGCGCTCGGTGCCGCGCCCACTGATCTGGCGGATAACCTCGCCGGCAATCATCTGACCCATGATGGGCGGCATAAAGCTGGCGGTTCCCAGCTCGGTACGCTCGTGGATATTGGAAGGGTCGCGGGGCTGTGTCTTAACCGATTCCTCACAGCTAAACAGTACATGCAGGCTCTTGATTCCGCGTTTCTTGCATTCTTTGCGCATAATGCGGCTCATGGGGTCACGCACTGTATCGAAGATGTCGGCAAAGCGGAGGCACTCGGGATGGAGCTTGTTGGCCCCGCCCATGGAGCTAACCAAACGAATGTCGTGGTCCTGAGCATATTTGGCAATGGTGAGCTTGGCCGAGATGGTGTCGATGGCGTCGACGACGTAGTCGAGCTTGCCGTCCGTCTGCTCCAAAACGCTCGCGAAGAAATCATCGATGTTGTCGCTCAGCAAGTATTCAGTTCGCTTGATGACGGCAGCGGCGGGATTGATGTCGTGGATCATGGCTTCCATCACGTCAACCTTGCGCTTTCCGATGGTGCTGTGAAAGGCGATGGCCTGGCGATTGATATTGCTGGGCGCGATGACGTCCTTATCCAGAATGACGAAATGTCCGATGCCGCCGCGGGCGAGTGCCTCGCAGCAGTTGGAGCCCACGCCTCCGCAGCCGAGCACCAGCACCGTAGCATCGGCGAGCTTATCGAGTGCCTCGCGGCCCATGATGATCTCGAGCTTGGTGTCGCGTGTCTCGATGGCGGCTGCGGCAGCGGTTTCGGTCATAAATATCCTCCGATGGGGAAGCAGGTCGTGTTTTAGCTATCGCCATTATAGGTAATCGCCCATAGGTTGCGATGGCGTTTGCTTTGATGTGGTTTGAAGCAATGCGGTTAGATAGTTAGACAAACATCTAAATATTGAGTATAGTGTGCACGTCATGAGAGATGATGAAAGGAGGTCTTATGCCGGGAGAGGGTTTTAAGGCGCTTGCCGATCCAACGCGACGGCGCATTTTGGAGTTGCTGCGCGAGGGCAATTGCACGGCGGGGGAGCTTGCCGAGCATTTCGATATCAGTAAGCCGTCGCTGAGCCATCACTTGGCGACGCTCAAAAACGCCGGGTTGGTGACCGACGAGCGCCATGGCCAAAACATCGTATACAGCTTAAACACCACCGTCATGCAGGACTTGATCGGTTGGTTTATGGGCTTTACAAACACGGAAGGTGATAAGGATGAATAACGAAAACAAGGGCATTCACGCCACGGGGGTATCGCGGCGTGTGTGGATTGTGCTGATCGCTCTGTGCGTCGCCAATGTCGTAGCGCACCTCATGGTGATGCCGAGCTTGCCTGCGCAGATTCCCACGCATTGGGGCGCGAACGGCGCCGTCGACGGTTGGGGTCCTAGCTGGATGGCCTCTGCGCTCGGTGTGCTGCCTCTGGCGCTTCTCGCAATGTTCTGCGTGGTGCCGCGCATCGACCCCAAAGGTGAGGCATATCGAACCTCGGGCAAGTTCTACCAGGGCTTCGTAATCGCCTTCACCTTGTTCATGTGCGCCATAAGCTGGCTGGGAGAGCTTACGGTCTGGGGCGTGGTGCCGGCGGTCGGTTCGGTTAACGTGCTGATTTCCGGTGTTGTCGGTTTGCTATTCATCGGCGTAGGCAACTACTTGCCGCGTGTGAAGCAGAACTATACGCTCGGTATCAAGACGCCTTGGGCGCTTGCCGATCCCGAGAACTGGCGCCGTACTCAGCGTTTTGGCGGCGCCTGCTTTATGGTGCTGGGTATTGGCCTGATTGTGATGGGCGTGGCAGGCAGCGTGCTTTCGAGTGAAGTCGTCGCCGCGGTGATTGCGGTTCTGGCGTTTGGTTCGGTTGGAGCCGTCTACGTCTACTCGTATCTGTTGTGGCGCAAATCGCAGCGAGCCGCTCGTTAAGGTTGCGGAAAACTAGCGTACGCAGTTCATAGTGTGTTAAGGGGGACTTTTCCCAGGTAGTATTAGGGGGTGTGGGCAACCATGCCCCTTTTTCGTTAAGTTTCAGAGCTGGTTTTCTCATTTCGTTTCCACTAAAGCGAAACAAGAATAGGGAAACAGCAGGTAGAAAGGATAAAACAGGCAAATGGCAGAGTTTATCTACCAGATGTATCAGGCTCGTAAAGCCCATGGCGACAAGGTGATCCTTGACGACGTGACCCTGAGCTTCTACCCCGGTGCCAAGATCGGCGTCGTGGGCCCCAACGGTATGGGCAAGTCGACCCTGCTCAAGATCATGGCCGGCATCGAGGAGGTCTCCAACGGCGATGCCAGGCTCACCCCCGGCTACACTGTGGGCATCCTGCAGCAGGAGCCGCCGCTCGACGACGACAAGACCGTCATCGAGAACGTGCGCATGGCGTTTGGCGATATGATCGCCAAGGTCGATCGCTTCAATAAGATCGGCGAGGAGATGTGCGACCCGGATTGCGACATGGACGCCCTCATGGCCGAGATGGGCAAGCTTCAGGACGAGATCGACGCCGCCGACGGCTGGGATATCGATTCCAAGCTCGGCCAGGCCATGGACGCACTGCAGCTGCCCGATTCCGACATGCCAGTCAACGTGCTTTCCGGCGGCGAGCGCCGCCGCGTGGCCCTGTGCAAGCTGCTGCTCGAGGCTCCCGACCTGCTGCTGCTCGACGAGCCCACGAACCACCTGGATGCCGAGTCGATCCTGTGGCTCGAGCACTTCCTGCACAACTACCAGGGCGCGGTGCTTGCCGTCACACACGATCGCTACTTCCTGGATAACGTTGCCGAGTGGATCTGCGAGGTCGACCGCGGTCACCTTTATCCCTACAAGGGCAACTACTCCACGTATCTGGAGACCAAGGCCGCCCGTATCGAGGCGCAGGGCAACCGCGACGCCAAGCTCGCCAAGCGCATGGAGGCCGAGCTCGAGTGGGTACGCAGCTCGCCCAAGGCTCGCCAGGCCAAGAACAAGGCTCGTCTGGCTCGCTACGAGGAGATGGAGGCCGAGGCCCGCGCAAGCCAGAAGCTCGACTGGACCGACATCCGCATCCCTGTGGGCCCGCGTCTGGGCAACAAGGTTCTCGAGGCCCATCACCTGCACAAGGAGTTCGATGGCCGTGTGCTCATCGACGACCTATCGTTCACCCTGCCGCGCAACGGTATCGTGGGTGTCATCGGCCCCAACGGTGTGGGCAAGACCACGCTGTTCAAGACCATCGTGGGCCTGGAGCCGCTGACTTCGGGCGAGCTCGAGGTGGGCGAGACCGTCAAGATCTCCTATGTCGATCAGAACCGTTCCGGCATCGACCCCGATAAGAACCTGTGGGAGGTCGTCTCGGATGGCCTGGACCACATGATGGTCGGTGAGACCGAGGTTCCGAGCCGTGCTTATGTGGCGAGCTTTGGCTTTAAAGGCCAGGACCAGCAGAAGCGCGCCGGCGTACTTTCCGGTGGCGAGCGCAACCGTCTGAACCTGGCGCTTACGCTCAAGCAGGGCGGCAACCTGCTGCTCCTCGACGAGCCCACGAACGACCTCGACGTCGAGACGCTGTCCTCGCTCGAGGCGGCGCTGCTCGAGTTCCCGGGCTGTTCGGTGGTCATTAGCCACGACCGTATGTTCCTGGACCGCGTTGCCACGCACATCCTGGCGTGGGAGGGCACCGACGAGAACCCGGGCAACTGGTATTGGTTTGAGGGCAACTTTGAGGCCTATCAGGCCAATCGTATCGAGCGCCTGGGCGAGGACGCAGCCCAGCCGCATCGTATTCACCGCAAGCTGACGCGCGACTAATTTGTTACGCGGTTTTACCAAACCGCGTAACTACTCGACGCTGCGCGGGCCGCAAGCACCCCATCTTGCCGTTCAAACCGTCGCTCGCGTACTCAAGTACGCGTCGCTCCTCTTTCACG
>CATZMG010000049.1 GCA_958421655.1 uncultured Collinsella sp. | reverse complement strand
GCATTTTTAGCCGGATCCCTATATGAAGAAATCAGCATCAAGACGGAGGACGAATCTATCAAGTCGTACTACACCTTTGACACCGAAGCCGCAGAAGAATTCGACGAATACACCCATCCGGAAATTAGGCTCATGCTCTCTGCAAAGAAGAGCTAGAAGCTTGCGTTCTGATTTCTGCTCGCAAACGTCATCTATATCTCGAGGTCTAATACTTTCCCCAGAAGTGAATGGCTGTATTTGGACCCCCGAAGCATCGACATTTTCTGACGCCAAAACCGCAGGATTCAACGATCAAAACCGCAGGAAATTACATCTCAAAAGTGTCGATGCTTCGGGGGTCTATTTTGACTCGTTCACTTCTCGGAAAAGTATTAGACCCCGATTCCACAAGGCTCTCAATGTGACAAAGGGGCTGTCCCTTTGTCACATTATTCGGAGCGCAGGGCCTCCACGGGGTCCTTTTTGGACGCGCTGCGAGCGGGCAGCAGGCCGGCAACGACCGTTAGCAACACAGAAATCGCAATGAGCACCAGCGCATCCTGCACGGGCAAGCTCATCAGATTGGGTACCTGCTTGGCGGCAAGTGCCCAGGCATTAACCGGAAAGCTCACAGCCACCACGACGACAATGGCAAAGACGCCGGCGATGAGACCCTCGATAAAAGTCTCGGCATTGAATACGTTGGCCACGTTGCGCTTCGACGCACCGATTGCGCGCAGGATGCCGATCTCCTTTTTGCGCTCCAGTACGCTGATGTAGGTGATGATGCCGATCATGATGGAGCTCACCACCAAGCTGATGCTCACGAATGCGATGAGTACCAAGCTGATGGTGTTCACGATGTCGGTCACCGAGCCCATGATGATACCCATGTAGTCGGTATACGAGATTGCCTGCTCGTCGTGGCCGGCGGCTTTGACCTGCTTGTTGTACGCATCGATATGGTCGAGCACGCGCTCCTTGGCCTCAAAGTCACGCGGGAAAATCTTGACCGAGATGGGGTCTGCCTCGTCTGCATAGCCCAACGTGGTCAGATTGTTGTCGTAGGTGAGCTTCGACGCCTTCGCGTAACTCATCATGAGCGAGCTCAGGTCCTCGGCATCCATGTTGAAATGGATAGCACGAGCAAAGGCGCTCGCATCCACGTGCATGGCGCTCGCCAGGTTGGCAAAACTCGACGACACCTGCGTCGCCATCTGGCCCATGAGCCCTGCCGCGCCCGCCTTGAGCTGGGACGATACCGTCGACGCTATCTGCTCGCTGATTGCCTTCATCACCTGATCCATAGCCTGCTGCAGATACGGAGCCAGCTGCTTTTGCACATAGTCGGTCATCGCCTGCTGCAGGCGCTCGGCCAGGGCATCGCCGCCGAGCGCTTTGAGCTGGGCCAGGATTTGCTGGGCTGCCGTATCACTCTCAAGATACGCCGAGAATGCGGCAGCGAGCTTTGACGCGTCCTTAAGATCTTCGGGCGACAGCGCCTTAAACTGATCAGACTGCAAAAAGCCCTCAAACAGTTGGTTGGCAAGTATTCCCACCTGCTGCATTTGCTCGGGCGTGAGCTCCAGACCGTCAAAGATGCCCGAGAAATCTGGAGCCGGTGCTTTTGCCATGATGTCGCTGAAGTCGATATCCTTGCCAACGTCCGAGAGGTCAATGTCCAACCCGGATAAGTCGATACCAGAAAGGTCCATACCGCCGGCCGCGCCCGAAAGTGCAGACGCATCAAACGAGAACGCGCTCTTGAGCGCCGCCTCGTCCACGCTGAACATGCTGCTCAGATCCACGCCTTGTTTGGCCTCGCCTTGCAGTTCGTCGAAGGTTTTGCCCGTAAAGACATCCGTCTCGGGGTGGGCGAGTTGCTCCTGCACAATCTGCGAATCGGCAGCGCGCTCCATAAGCTGGCGAGTCAGCGCATGCGTATAGGCAATGCCCGGGGACAACGCGCTCGCGTTGGCCGTCTCGTTGGGTCGCACCACGCCCACAATGTGCACGTCGATACCGTCGGCAACCTTGGCTGCCATAAAGTCGGCGTCGCCAGACATGTCAGTCCACATGCCGGTCTCTTCGTTTTTGCGATAGGCATCGGCCGACGACAACACCTTAAACGTCGTGGACAGCGCATCGTCGTAGGTAAAATCGGTGCCAGTCTCGGGCGTCTCGACCCCACCGTCAGCCGTCATGGCGCTGTTAACCAGATCGTTGAGTTCATCGATATCCAGCGCGCCGATGCTGTAGAGCGTGTAGTCGCCCACCGTGCCACGACTCGAAAGCACCATCACGGCTTCGTTTGCGGACGTAGGCCAGTGACCGGCGACGACATCGTATTGGCTGTCGAGCAGGCCCTGGTCGTCAATCATCTCGTTGAAGACCGAGGTCCCCATGGATTCCATGCTCACCGTCGCCGCCGAACTCGCGCCGCCGCTCATGGCCTCGGTCATGGCGTTGGGCACCAGCCGGACAGGCTTCTCATCGCCCTTGCCGGCACGATAGACAACCGGCGTCACGCCATAACCGTACTGGACGGCATTGACCTCTTTATCGATGCCGTCGCCACCGGCATCGAGCCATGCCTTAAAGCTCGTCATGTCGTTGGACTTAACGCTCGCAAACATATCCTTTACGGCCGTGACCACGGGAATCTTATCGGTTCCCTGAGCCTTGCCGTCGGTACCGTCGTCGGATAAATCCTCGCCGTTGGACGCCTCATCATCCGCAGCCCCCTGTCCGCCCATCATGGACGACAGGTCGTAATCCTGCTTGGAGATGGTGAGCGGGTAGCTCGAGAGCGTATCCTCCTCGACCTTTTTGATGTAGCCGTTTACGCCATTGGACAGTGCCAGAATCGCCGCGATACCGATAATGCCAATCGAGCCCGCAAAGGCAGTCATGGCCGTACGGCCCTTCTTGGTCATGAGATTTCGGGCAGAAAGCCCAAGCGCCGTCACAAAGCTCATCGAGGTTTTGCGCGTGGGCTTGGCCTCGCGACGCGCGGCCTCGGCAGCATCAAAGGGATCGGAATCGTCGGTGATCTTGCCGTCCGCCAGGTTAACGATGCGCGTGGCGTACTGGTACGCCAGCTCGGGATTGTGCGTGACCATGATGACCAGGCGGTCGCGCGCCACGTCCTTGAGCAAATCCATGACCTGCACGGACGTTGTGGAATCCAAGGCGCCGGTCGGCTCGTCTGCCAGCACGATCTCGGGATCGTTGATCAGGGCGCGGGCGATGGCCACGCGCTGCATCTGCCCGCCCGAAAGCTGGCTCGGGCGCTTGTTAACGTGCTCGCCCAGGCCGACTTTCTCTAACGCCTCGCGCGCACGCTGGCGGCGCTCGGCATGCCCCACGCCCGTGAGCGTAAGCGCCAGCTCCACGTTTTCCAAAATGGTCTGATGCGGAATGAGGTTATAGCTTTGGAACACAAAGCCGATGCGATTGTTGCGGTAGGCATCCCAATCGCGATCGTGGAAGTCCTTGGTCGAGATGCCGTCGATCAGCAGATCGCCCGAATCGAAATGATCGAGTCCACCGATGACGTTGAGCATCGTGGTTTTACCCGAACCCGAGGGACCCAGAATGGCCACGAACTCGTTATCGCGAAAAGCCAGGCTCACGTTATCGAGCGCCACCTGCGTAAACGACTGCGTGACGTACCTTTTGCAAATACCTTTGAGCTCCAACATGGACGGCAACCTCTCCAACGCGGGCGCACTTGCCCGCTCTCCCCGCCGTTCGTATTCGACGCGTTTGTCCTACTCTATCCCCATTTTTTGCCGGCACCAGTGAGGAATGTAACGAACCGCGCCAAAAAACGAACGGGACGGCGCCCAAAAGAAGAGGTCCCGAGCGGGACCTCTAAATGGTGGAGCTTATCTTGAAAGGTAGCGGACTACTTCGCACAGCGACACACGATCCTCGCTATGCTTTACGCGTTTTCTACTGCTCGCTATTCGCAATCGCCTGGTCAATAAGCTTGTCGAGTGCCGCGCGCTGCTCGGCGGAGCTGATGGCTCCCACGATTGGATCCCCTACGATGTTGCCATTCTGATCGATGACATACGTTGTCGGGAACGAGAACAGATTTGACGTAAACTTGCCGGCCTCGCTATCCGACTTGAACCAGATGTTCTTATACGTCACGCCCTTCTTGCTCAGCACGTCCTTGGCATCTGCAATCTCGCCCTTGTTGCCATCGAGCGTAAAGGAATTGACGCCCACGACCTGACCGCCCTTCTTGGCAAGTTCCTGATTCAGTTTCTCAAGATCGCCCAGCTCGCCCACGCACGGCTTGCAAGTGGTGAACCAGAAGTTCATGACGGTGACCTTGTTCTTAGAGAACAGCTCGTCGCTGCTCACGTCGTTGCCATCCAGGTCCTTGCCCGTAAAGCTGGGGAACTTCGTCGCCTCGCTCGAAGTATTGGCATCAGCCGTCATGCCAGCGGCCGAAGCGTCGACGCTCTCGCCTGCACTCGGCGTGCTTCCACAGCCGGGGAACTCCTTCTCCAGGCTCTCGAGCTTGTCCTCGATCTCCTTAATCTGCTGTGCACCGGCCTTGAGCGTCTTAAGCTCATCCGCCGTAAACTTATCCTTGGCGCCGTCGATGGTCTTGAGCAGGAAATCGCCGTAATTGCTGCCGTCCTCAATCATTGCCGAGTCTTTATTTGCCGCATTGAATACCTTTTCCCACAGCGCGTTATCACTCGAAAAGATCTCGTTCTCCTTCTGCATGAGTTTTGCATACAGCTCGGCGGCCTCGTCGGCATTGGTCGGCTTCTGCGCAGTGAGTTCTGCGATCTTAGGATCGGAGCCCGCAGATTCGCTCGCATTGCCGCCAGGTGCCGAGCACGCCACAAGACACAAGGCCAGCACCGGCACCATAAACAGGGCCGCAATCTTAGAAAGCTTCATAGTCATTCCTCCGTTTTGTCGAAGCTTGTTTACTTTTTATCGGCGGTCAAGGGGAGCTTTTCCGCCGACACATCCAGGCCATAGCGATAGCTGATGGCATCGACGGGACAGGCCCCGATGCACTTTCCGCACCGGATACATTCGGCATGATTGGGCGCGCGGACCACATCAACGTCCATCTGACAAACCCTTGAACACTTGCCGCACGAAACGCATTTGCACGCGTCGACCTTAATCCCCAACAAGGACACCTTATTCATGAGCGCATAGAATGCGCCGAGCGGGCAAATCCATTTGCAGAAGGGGCGATAGAACAAAACGCTCAGCACCACCACGGCAATAAGAACGAAAAGTTTCCAGGTAAAGAGCTGTCCCAGCGCAGATCGAATGCCGGCATTGGCAATGGCCAGCGGAATGGCGCCCTCGAGCACACCCTGTGGACAGATGTACTTGCAAAAGAACGGATCCCCCATACCCAGATCGTTGACCACCAGCACAGGCAGCAATACCACAGCAAATAGCAGCACAACGTATTTGATATACGTAAGCGCCTTGAGCCTTTTTGTCGAAAGCTTTTTGCCGGGAATCTTATGAAGCAGTTCCTGCAGCCAGCCAAACGGGCACAAAAACCCACATACAAAGCGTCCCAGCAGCACGCCGAGCAAAATGAGCGTACCGGTGACGTAGTAAGAAAAGTTGAACTTGGATGAACCTACCACCGACTGGAACGACCCGATGGGGCACGCACCCGATGCCGCGGGGCACGAATAGCAATTAAGTCCAGGTACGCAGACTGTTTTTCCCGCGCCCTGATAGATGCCGCCTTTGGCGAAGTTTGGCAGGTGAATGTTGGTGACGAGCGTCGCCGCCGCCTGAATGAATCCGCGAAATCGAGCCAAAACATGCGACGCAGTGTTTTCTCTTTTATCCAATTCCGATACACTCCAAGCACAGCCTAATCGCTTTGGCCAGCACGGCATCCGCCTCGCCACGCATAACGCCAAAGCACACCATGGCAATTCCGACGATCAACAAAGCGACCTGTACCACGGGTTTTACCGCTTTGAACAACCTGACCACTCCTTTCGTTACGCGACCATTGGACCATATCGGCTATAAAATCCGTGTTAAGCGCGATTTGAAATGTGCAAGGAGACTGTTATGCGTATTTTGATCGTCGAGGACGAGCGGGCGCTGTGTGACGCAATCGCGCGCAGCTTGCGAAACCTGGCGTACAGCGTCGACTGCTGTCACGACGGACAGGAGGCGCTCGACCTACTGGACGTTGAGGCCTTCGACCTCGTGGTACTCGACCTCAACCTTCCCCGCATCGACGGCATGACCGTACTCAGGGAACTTAGGAAAACTGACTGCGAGACTAAGGTACTGATTCTGTCCGCACGCGGCGAAGTATCCGATAAAGTCGCCGGACTCGATGCCGGCGCCAACGATTACCTCACCAAGCCGTTTCATCTGGACGAGCTTGCGGCAAGGATTCGCAGCCTTACCCTCAGACGCTTTACGCAAAGCGACATAGTTTTAACCTGCGGAAAGCTCCGCTTTGACACCAAGGCGCGCATCGCCTCCGTGAACAGCGAGGCTTTACCTCTTACGCGCAAGGAAACGGGAATCTTGGAATACCTGATGCTTAATCAGGGGCGTCCGGTAAGTCAAGAGGAGCTTATCGAGCACGTTTGGGATAGCAGCGTGAACAGCTTTAGCAACGCAACCCGCGTTCACATCTCGTCACTCCGCAAAAAGCTACGCAGCGCTTTGGGATACGACCCGATTCGCAATCGGATTGGAGAGGGCTACGTTATGGAGGATAGCGAATGAAAAGGCTTTCCCTGCAATGGCGCATAACGATTATGACGGCACTGCTCACGTGTGCGGCATGCATGCTGACGAACTGCCTGGTCGGCTATACGGGCATGCGCTACATGGATGCCATCGGCAGTGACATCTCGGCCCTTAACGCAACCGGCGAAGATTCGCCCCAGGCATTCGACCCAACGAAAGCGACCCTCGATAACGAGGTCACGATCGTCGTAAACGACGCACAGGAGTCTTTTGGCACGACAACCTGGTACATCACGGCTGGAGTCACACTCCTTGGCGGCGCGCTGGCATACTTTGTGAGCGGCCGTGCGCTCAAACCGCTACGGGCTTTTGCAGCCCAGGTTGAGCGTGTGCAGCCTGACAACCTAAGCGAAATCAGACTCAGTGAAGATGTGCCCACCGAGCTACAACGATGCAGCGCCTCTTTCAACGACATGATCGCCCGTCTTGGCGAAGGGTTCTCTGCACAGCGTCAGTTTACCGGCAACGCCGCACACGAACTGCGCACCCCGCTCGCCCTTATGCAAGCACAGATTGAACTATTCATCTCCGAGCGCTCCGGTCTGCAACCCGAAACAGCCGAGCTGCTCGGCCTGCTACAAGAACAAACCGAGCGGATGTCGCGGATGACCAAGGTGTTGCTCGAGATGAGTGAGCTCCGCAGCGTTCCTTGCGAGGACGATGTGGAACTTGGTCCCTTGTCCGAAGAGGTCCTCACCGACCTTGCGCCACTTGCCGAGAATAAGGGCATAGCCCTCAATTGTGCTGGAGACGCTTTAGTAATCGGGAACGATGCGCTCCTCTATCGGCTGGTGTTTAACCTGGCCGAAAACGCCATCCGCTACAGCCGCTCCGGCTCGGCTGTCAACGTCTCCATCAGCGACAGCGACAGCCATGTGCTCCTGCGAGTCAAAGATGAGGGCCCGGGAATACCCAAGCAGTACCGAGAGAGCATCTTCCAGCCGTTCTTTCGTCTAGACAAATCCCGCAGCAGGGCATACGGCGGCGCAGGACTCGGACTAGCGCTTGTTTGGGAGATTGCAGCGCTTCACGGTGGCACGGTAGAGGTCGAAGCAAGTTCCGAGAACGGGACCACCATGCTCGTGAGCCTCTCAAAGGGGGCCACCACGTGATCCGACTGTCCAGGGGTCCCACTCGGCATTGTGAAACGCGTCCCAAAACTTGGACATGAGAAATGGGAGGCAGTTCGCATCTATGCCGAGGACGAAGTCTTGGCGGGGATTCAGGATGGACAGAGGAGGCTTACGGCAGAAAACCCCGACAGAGTCGTGACCGTCGACGGCAACTGTATGGTGTCGCTTGCCCTCTTCGATTACCTGCACGGGAAATACGAGAACGTTGGAATCGTCTGGATCTATGCGTATCCGGATGTATCCACGCTGAATGATGGCTACCCCAACGCTCACGCCATGGTACTTGGCAGCCTTTTGGGACAGGGTGCACCGCAACTCGTTTCGCGGATGCGGCATCCGGTGTTTAAGCCGAACGACGTCCTGCATGTCGGGCTACAGCAGCTCCACGACTATCAGGAGGCTTGCTTAAACAAGCATAGGTATTGCGGTTTTAGCCGATGTCCTCATGGAGGAAAACGACATGCTGGGTCTGTCTGATTAAAGTCCAACAGTTTCCATGAGGCACCTAGCGCGGTAAAAGCTAAAGACCCGGGAGACCCCAAACTGTCAACCATCTTTACGGATGCAAGGGGAACGGGCAAGACGGCCCCCTCTCGCTCCTATCCGAGACGGCGCTTGAACACGGCTGGATTGCAGCGAATGTCTCCGCCATGCCCGGCATGCTCGAAGATATCATCGAGCACACAAAGGAGGCCGCAGGCCGTTACCTCTCGCAGCCCCATACACGCGTGAGCGGAGTTCAAGTTGGGCGGCGGGGGCGGTTTAGCGCGCCAGTATAATCAAATCGTGCACTTCCATAGCCTCTCGTCTACGTGGTGTACCGTCGTCTCCCCTTTTATTAGAGTTGGGCGATTTTCGGGCACCCGAGCTGAACTCAAATTGAACTCAACGAGGCCTTATCGGTCGAGGGCTTCCTAGCGAGAATATACAGAGGCGCACATTTCGCAGGGAACCTCCCATTCGTTATCATATCGGGATGCTGTCAAGGCGGCGTCAATGTGTTCGACCTACACCTTCTCGCTTTTCGAGGCTTCGTCTGCAGGACCATCGGAATCGATACGGAATCGATCGGCATACCATTCATCCGAAGCAATCACCTTATGGAGCATCTGGAGATGCAGGTCGACATAGTGGCAGAACGCCTTGCCGCATTCCACGAGAGGCGCATTGTTTCTCTCGTTGGGCTCGGCTCCAAAATTAAACTCGACCTCATAGCCCTCCCCAGGCACACCCATGCTCGGCAGAATATCAGTGGAGAAGTGAACGAATCCAGACGTCACCTTGTATACATCTTTTACCTTTGGATCGAACTTCTCGAGTAAGTCTTGAAGTCTTCCATCGGACATCTTCTCACCCGAGAAATCTTTCAGCTTGTTCACAGGCACACCTTGAAACACCTGCTTGAGAAAGTCATCCTGGTCTTCGGCGGCGAATAACGCGAATGTCCGCAGGCAGACTCCAACCTGTGCGCGGAGAAGCTGGGCGACGCAAACAAGATTCCTCGACTCGATCATGGAGATGAATCCGTCTATCAGTCTCATCGCATACTCAGAGGAGGATGCCAGATATAGATCCCATTGGGTAAAGTCGCCGTTCATGAAGGGAATCACTGCATTGCGCTCGGCGACTCTCAAGGCGCTCAGGCTTTGTTCTATTTTCTCAGCTTCTTGTTTGAACTGTTCGCTATCCAAAATGCCCCCAAATGCCGGCTTCTCAACAAATCAAAAAAAGCAAGAGAGACAGAGATTAGGTTCATGCTCCACTGAACCCACACTTCCAGTCGAGGTACTCTTCCTCGAAGATCTCCCCGGAGTCCCGTCTCTCGCGCCCCTCACGGAACTGTCCATATCAGTGTAGCCAATCCAAGCACAGCCCCACTGCACGGCCCAGTCGCTTCCGGTCCTGCGTGGCCCCGTGAAGGCGGAAGGGCGTGACTGTCGTCATCGCGTTCCTTTCTCCTCGTACTTTTTTGGGCATGCGTCACGGGCCCCCGCGCGGCGCTGAGAGCGAATCGGCGCAGGCTTGGGGCCAGTTGCGTAGAGGTTGAGGTTCGGGTTTCGCCGGCTTACGCAGCTTGGCGGGCAGAGCGCCCGGGCTCGCTGCGCCTAGGGCGCGGCGGGATCCTCGACGTCGGAGGTGTCGATCTCGCCCAGATTGGCGAGCTGGCTGATGAACGGGATATTCTCGTGTTCGTCCACCTCGACGCCGCCGAGCACGATGGTGCTGTCGCGCGTGTCGATTTGGGTTGTGAACACGGCCGGGTCGAAACCCGAAGCGATAAAGCCAATGCCCGCAAGGACAACACCCGCGGCAACGAGCCCGCCCGCCACGGCGAGGTAGATCTTCTTCGCGCTGGTCATGGTACTCACTCCTTTCTACGCCGCGAGATGCGCGGCAGCGCCGCCCTTCTCGCCCTTACCCTTCCAGAAGGGCGAGGCGGCCTTCCTCGCCCAGAGCGCCGAGAGGCGCGCAATTTGTTTTGAGGCGGCCCAAGCGCCAGCACCAACGAAGAGCGCCACGCCGACGAGGCCGAGCCCCACGCCCGCCGAGGCGAGGGCGTACGGGAAGTGGCCGATGGTGACGCCGCTTACGGCAAGCAGGAGCTCAACTACGCCCACGCCCCCGAGTGCCGCTGCGACGATCCACACGCAGAGCGCCAGCACCCAGATGCAGATATAGACCGTGACGGCCACGGCGGCGAAGGCGGCGAGCAGCGGCACCCACACCGGGGAGCCCACGATGGTCAGCACCCACAGCAGCGCGGTGCTGCGCCGGCGCGTCCTCGCGATCGCGCGCGGCACGGCGGGCAGGTCGTCGAGCGTGGCCTCCGCCACCTCGCCGGGCGTGCCCATGGCGGCCACGGCCTCCTCCTCGCTCATACCGTCCTCCATGCGGTCGGCGATGGCCTCCGCATAGAACGCCTTGGTCTCCTCCACCTGCTCGGCCGGCAGGCAGGCGAGCAGCTCGCCCAACCGGCCCAGAAACTCATCGCGCGTCATGGTGCGCCCCCTCAACGTATGCGTAAATCTCCCGTACGGACGGCCACTCGGCCAGGAACTCCTCGATGCGCGCTCGCCCGTCGTCCGTGATGCGGTAGTACCGGCGCAGCCGCCCGTTGTGCTCGGCGGAGCGCGCCGTGATGCACCCGGCCTTCTCCAGGCGCTTGAGTAGTGGGTAGAGCGTCGACTCCGTGAGCCCCATGCTCGCCGGTACGTCCTTCACGATCTGATAGCCGTAGGACTCCTCGCCGGAGACGGCCGCGAGCACGCAGGCCTCCAGGAAGCCGCGCTTCATCTGTGCCTCCATCCGCACACCTCCTCTCGTCATATACTATGCTATACACACTATACGATGCAAGGTATTAGACGTCAACTCTCATAGCGAAGATTCTCCGGCCCCTGCGCGCTGCGAACGTGATGTCGCGGGGCGGTTGGCATTATGCATGAAACGTCAAGTAACGCTCTTTTGATCCACTTCCACTCGGCCCCATATGCCTTGTACAACGCCCCCTTCGACCTCGGGTTCAAGAGAGCCGCTAGGCTGGACGTGCCGGACGGTAAGGTCCTGGACGCCATGGTGGACTTCTCCGATGCCATGGGGGGGGTCATGGGTCTACGCCGATGGAGGCCCACGCACGCGGCAGGGCTCGCCCGTCACCGCTGGTCGCCGGACGGTCCCCACGCCCCGCTCGCCAACGCGCAGGCGACAGCAGCAGTCCAGCGCTGGCTGGAGACGCCGGAATGCCCAGAAGATGCGTTCCCCATCGCTGCGGCAGAGCTTTTTACAGGGGTGGCAATTTTTCCGAATGTCGAGGTCAGCTAGGCTTCGGTAGCCACCTTGGAAGCATCGCCAATAGACTCTTCCTTTATACGTTCGGCATAATCGTAGGCGATAACCACAAATTCCAGTCCCGAGCAACAGGGGTAAAATGGCTGCTAATGTTGCCACCTGATGGGAGATGGAAGATGGACTGCGATGGCTACCCGCGCATTCCCATGCCGTTGATGTGCACTGCCTTTGTGCCGGGGCAGATTGACGCTGCGGTTGCAGGCATTTCCGACCCCGATTCGCGCACCATCGCCACGGCAGAAGCGCTGTACTTTCGCGGACAGGCCACCCTCGCTGCCAAGACGACACGCCCCTATCTTGACGCCACCGACCCCGCACTGCGCTATTCCGCATGCCTTATCTGCGGATATGCCAGTCTGTCGCTCAACCGTATCGCCGATGCCCGCCGTTGCCTTGCAGGCATCCTCGATACGCCAACTGACGAGGAATCGTCCGCCGTCCACGCCACGCATATCCTGTTCGCCTCCGCTGCGAGCGTCCTGCTGCACTTGCCTTCCCCGCATTCCGCCGAAGAGTTTTATCCGCTTGCGGCGCATCTGCCCGAAGGCCTGCGCCTGTTCGCCAGCTACGTGATGGCACATGCCCTGTACCTGCGCGGCGAATATGGCCGCAGTCTGGGCATGGCGGAAAACGCCCTGATCATGAAACAGGGGAGTTATCCCATCTCGGAGCTGTTCCTGCACCTGTCGGCTTCCATGGCATGCATGAGCCTCAAAGACGTCGACGCCGCAAAGGCACACTTCGGAGCCGCTTGGGACGTTGCGCGTCCCGACGGCCTTATCGAACTCATCGGCGAGCACCACGGCCTTTTGCAGGGGCTTATCGAGGCGTGTCTAAAAACGCAATACCCTGACGACTTCGCGCGCATCATCGAGATTACGTATCGATTCAGCTACGGTTGGCGGCGCATCCACAACCCCGATTCGGGCGAGGACGTGGCCGACGATCTAACGACCACGGAATTCACCATGGCCATGCTCGCCTGTCGTGGGTGGACCAACGCCGAAATCGCACGCCATATGGGAGTATCGCCGGGCACCGTCAAAAACCGCCTATCAGGAGTGTATGCCAAGCTTGGTATCGGAACTCGCGCCGAGCTGGTTGCCCACATGTTGCGCTAGCGGTCAGACTGCCCGGCATATCGAAAGCGTCCCGGGGGCCCGACGCCTTCGCTCGATCAATTTGGACATTTTGGCCCTCGAACGGCACTACCGCCACGGGGCACCTTCTCGCAAAGACAGCAACGTCCCCCTTACGGCAGCCGCTGCAGCACTCGCCGCGGCAGGCGCCGGCCCCATCGTCTACAGCGCCCGCCACGCGGCACTCGAAACCGACACCGCCAATGAGGTCAATTCGGATAGGCCTCGCTAGCTCCTAGTTACATGTCATTATGAAAATCATGTCTGTCATTGCGCGCACGGTGCCCCGCTGTACCCGAAACCGCGCGAGGCACTGGCCTGCCCATCGAACATCAAAAAGGGCTGGCCCCGATAACTCGGAGCCAGCCCTGAGTCGCCTGACATGGGAATCACAGCGCTACTTGAGCTTTAGCGCTTCCATCATGGGCACGGCGGCGTCCCAATCGATCTTCCAGCCAATCGACACGCGGACGGTTTCACCCGTTGCGGGAGCCGTCGCAAACAACGTATGGCCGTTGTCGGGACCGGTAAAGCGCAGCCACGTTATGCCGTTGTACTCGACCTGGTCGGTTGTCGTTTCCTTGCCTTCGTAGACCTGCTCTAGGCTTGCAACCTCTTCCTCCGGCGAACGCGGGAAGATACTGATGTGCAGGCGTCCTCCAGTCTCGTCGTGGAAGAAGTCTGCCTTTTCGCGCTCTTCGTTGGACGAATCCAGCGTGTACCCATCGGCGGCCTCGATACTGTACGATGCGCAATCGATGCCGGTCATATTGGCCGCGTCACCAGAATCGGCCACACCGCCGGCCGCCTTGAACTCCTTGGTCTCGCAATCCGTGGTGTCAAAGTGCATGGCCTCATGATTCTTGGCGGGGGCGTTAGCGTCTACGAACTCGACAGTGATGGGCCCGTAGTACGCCGTCTTGGGTGCCCAGAAATACACGTACTCAACAGTCTCGCCCGGACCGATATCTGGCCTCTTGGAAAGATCGATGCCCTCATGAAGCTCATCGGGAGCCTCGCTTGCAACGTAGTCGAGCACGGCCGCCTTGCCGGAAGTAAACAACGGGTCGCCTACCTCAAGATCGCCCTGGGCAGCGTGCACGTTAAAGAAGTCAAACGTCCTGTTCTTTGCATTGTTGTTGGTGATCTTGATGTGCAGGTAAAAGCCGTCCTGCAGCTTAGCGTCGCCGCGATAGAACGTACCGTGAGCCACCGACTCATAGGTTATGCCAGCCACCTCGACCGTCTGCGACTCATAGGCCTTCTTCTCTACGGGAGCACTGCCGCTGCCCGAGCTGCCAGCCGAGCCACTCGGCGCATTTCCGCCGCAACCGGCAAGCGTGCAAGCCAGCACGGCCGAAAGCGTCACGGTGGGAATTCCTAACAGCAACTTCTTCGTCATGGGCTTCATCATCCTCACCGCTCCTTTCGGCTTACAGCTCATCCGTTGCCCAAGTCCCAAGTCGACTCCGTGGCATCGGCCTCCACTATGAGCGTATGGCGAAAAGCAGCGCCGGCGAAGTGACCCGTGGCCCAACTAGCAACCGCCCAGCATCCCCTATGGACCAAAAAGACTCGTATACGCACGCCCTCGGCCCATAAAATGAGACGCCTGTCCCAATGTTCGATTCAATCCAACAATCCGCATGGCGCGTTTTTGACAAACACATCTGACCGCAAACGCAGCAGGACGCATTCGATCGCTTTCGAACTTACCCGGACAGAACCGACTCGGTTTGTCCGAGTGAGCTCTTTTCAGCCTAAACTCGAACGATTGTTCGATGGATTTCGTGTTGGTTGGAATCGCCCAAGGGCTGGGCTATGCTACCTTGACTATCTATATGACTTAAACGCAGCAAAGGAGCACCGAGAGAGCGAGTATGGCAAAAAACACCGCAAACTATGGTAACGACAGTATCCGCCAGCTCAAGGACGAGGAGCGCGTACGCCTGCGCCCCGCCGTCATCTTTGGCTCGGACGGGCTCGACGGTTGCGCGCATGCCGCCTTCGAGATCCTGTCAAACGCCGTTGACGAGGCGCGCCAGGGCTACGGCAAGCTCATCACCCTTACCGCCTTTCGCGATGGCTCCATTCAGGTAGAGGACAACGGCCGCGGCTGCCCGCTCGACTGGAACCCTTCCGAGAAGCGCTTTAACTGGGAGCTCGTCTTTTGCGAGCTCTACGCCGGCGGCAAATACAACAACAACCAGGGCGGCGACTACGACTTCTCGCTCGGCACCAACGGCTTGGGCTCCTGCGCGACCCAGTACGCCTCCGAGTACATGGACGTCACGGTTTGGCGCGACGGCAACAAGTACTCCCTGCACTTTAAGAAGGGCAAGGTCGTCGGCGCCAAAAAGAAGGCGCTCAAGATTGAGCCCAGCGACGAGGAACGCACCGGCACCACCATCAAGTGGCGCCCCGATCTTGAGGTCTTTACTTCCATCAGCATCCCCCACGATTGGTATCGCGAGACTATGCGACGCCAGGCCGTGGTCAACGCCAACGTGACCTTCCGCCTGCGCATCGAGGGCGATGACGGCGAGTTTTCCGAAGAGGATTTTTGCTATCCCAAAGGCATCGAGGACTACGTGCTCGAGAAGGTCGGTACCGACTACCTTACCGAGCCCTTCTTTATCGAGGCCGACCGTCGCGGTCGCGATCGCGAGGACCTGCCCGATTACAACGTAAAAATCACTGCTTGCATGTGCTTCTCGCGCACTTTCATGATGCAGGAGTACTACCACAACTCCTCTTGGCTCGAGAACGGCGGCTCGCCGGAGAAAGCGGCACGTAGCGCTCTGACCAGCGCCATCGATGCCTACATTAAGCAACAGGGCAAATACAACAAAAACGAGAGCGGCATTAAGTGGCAGGACGTCCAGGACTGCCTGGTGCTGGTGACCAACTGCTTCTCCACCCAGACGTCCTACGAGAACCAGACCAAGAAGGCCATCAATAACCGCTTTATCCAGCAGGCCATGACTGCCTTCTTTAAGGAGCGCCTCTCGACCTACTTGATCGAGAACAAAGACGCCGCCAACAAGATCATGGAGCAGGTGCTCATCAACAAGCGCTCGCGCGAGAATGCCGAGAAGACGCGTCAGAGCATCAAAACCAACCTGCAGCAGAAGACCGACATGGCCAACCGCGTGCAGAAGTTCATCGACTGCCGCTCCAAGGACAAGAGCCGTCGCGAGATCTACATCGTAGAGGGCGACTCGGCAGCAGGCGCCATTCGCACCTCGCGCGATGCCGAGTTCCAGGGTGTTATGCCCGTCCGCGGCAAGATCCTCAACTGCCTGAAGGAGGACTACCCGCGCATCTTTAAGTCCGACATCATCATGGACCTCATGCGCGTGCTGGGCTGCGGCGTGGAGATCAAGGACAAGCGCATCAAGAACCTCGGCGCCTTTGACCTGGACAACCTCAACTGGAACAAGGTCATCATCTGTACGGACGCCGACGTCGACGGTTATCACATCCGCACGCTCGTGCTCACCATGCTCTATCGCCTGGTGCCCACGCTCATCGACGAGGGCTACGTGTATATCGCCGAGTCGCCGCTCTACGAGATCAACTGCAAAGAGAAGACCTACTTTGCCTACACCGAGCTCGAGAAGAACGGCATTCTTAAGGAAATCGGCGACCAAAAGTGCTCCATCAATCGCTCCAAGGGTCTTGGTGAGAACGATCCGGACATGATGTGGCTCACCACCATGAACCCCGAGACGCGTCGCCTGATCAAGGTGGAGCCCGAGGACGTCACTAAGATGGAGACCATGTTCAACCTGTTGCTGGGCAACGACGAGGCAGGCCGCAAACGCCATATCTCCGAGCACGGCAAGGAATACCTGGACCAGCTGGACCTGCAGTAGCAGCAAATCGACAACGACGGCCTATAAGAAGTTCAAGAGGATATCGTGGCAAAGAAGAAGACGAAGAACCAGCCAAAGAAAAAGCAGGTCAACGCCGAGAACGTCATCGGTCTGCACTCCGAGGTCACCGACCAACCGATCACGCAGACGCTCGAGGTCAACTACATGCCCTACGCCATGAGCGTCAACGTCTCGCGCGCATTCCCCGAGATTGACGGCTTTAAGCCCTCGCATCGCAAGCTGCTCTACACCATGTACAAGATGGGTCTGCTCAAGGGCGAGCGCCAGAAGAGCGCCAACATCGTGGGCCAGACCATGAAGCTCAACCCGCACGGCGATGCCGCGATCTACGAGACGATGGTGCGCCTGGCCACCGGCAACGAGGCACTGCTTGCCCCCTTCGTGGAGTCGAAGGGCAACTTTGGCAAGTACTATTCGGGCGACCTGAGCTACGCCGCCTCGCGTTACACCGAGGCCAAGCTCTCCCCCATCAGTGCCGAGATCTTCAAGGACATCGACAAGGACCCGGTCGACTTCGTTGATAGCTACGACGGCGCCATGAAGGAGCCGCGCCTGCTGCCCACCACGTTCCCCAACATCCTTGTCTCGGCCAACAAGGGCATCGGCGTCGCCATGGCGTCCGATATCTGCGGTTTCAACCTCAACGAGGTTTGCACCGCCACAATGCACTACCTGCAGGATCCCGACTGCGACCTGCTCGAGTACATGCCCATGCCCGACTTCTCGACCGGCGGCGAGATCATCTACCGCCGCGAGGAGATGGAAAAGATTATCGAGACCGGCCTTGGCAGCTTCCAAATCCGCTCCCGCTGGCGCTGGATTCCCGAAGAGCGCATCATCGAGGTCTACGAGATCCCCTACACCACCAAGACCGACGTCATCATCGAGCGCATCGTCAAGCTCTCCAAAGAGGGCAAGGTCAAGATCGCGGATTTCGGTATTGCAAAGGCAGCCACT
>CATZMG010000048.1 GCA_958421655.1 uncultured Collinsella sp. | reverse complement strand
GGCTCCAGGGCGGCGTCGCAACGGTAGCAGTGCATAACGGAGTGATCGAGGTCCTCGACGTGATCGAGCAGGTCGTGCTCCTCGAACCACTTGATGACGGCCTCGCGGCACTCGTCGCGGTTCATGCCGGTGAACTCGCCATAGCCCTCGACGACCACCGCGTGCTCGTCAAAGATGTTGATCTGCGGCAGGTCGTGGGCCTGACCCATGGCGTAGTCGTTGGGGTCGTGAGCAGGCGTGACCTTAACAAAGCCGGAACCGAAGTTGGCGTCGACGTGCCAATCCTCAAAAATGGGGATCTCGCGGTCGACGATGGGGAGCTTGACGGTCTTACCCACGAAGGCGGCCTTCTCGGGATCCTTCGGGGAAACGGCAACGCCCGTGTCGCCGAGCATGGTCTCGGGGCGCGTAGTGGCGACGACGATGTAGTCCTGGCCGTTGACCGGCTCGGTCAGCGGGTAGCGCAGGTGCCACAGGTGGCCCTTCTCGTCCTTGTACTCGGCCTCGTCGTCCGAGATAGCGGTGGTGCAGTTGGGGCACCAGTTGACGATGCGCTTGCCGCGATAGATCAGGCCGTCGTGGTACCAGTCGCAGAAGACCTTGCGCACGGCCTGGGCGTAGTCCTCGTCCATGGTAAAGCGCTCGTTGTCGAAGTCGACGGAGCAGCCCATGCGCTTGATCTGCTCGACGATGATGCCGCCGTACTCGTGGGTCCAGTCCCAGCAGGCGTCGACAAACTTGTCACGACCGATCTCCAGGCGGCTAATGCCCTCGCTCTTGAGCTTCTTGTCGACCTTGGTCTGCGTAGCGATACCGGCGTGGTCGGTGCCCAGCACCCAGCGTGTGGACTTGCCGCGCATGCGGGCCATACGGATGATGGCGTCCTGGATGGAGTCGTCGGTGGCGTGACCCATGTGGAGCTTGCCGGTCACGTTGGGAGGCGGAATGGTGACGGTGCAATCGCCCACGCCCTCGCGGCGCTTGTAGTAACCGCCGTCGAGCCACTTCTGCAGGATCGCCGGCTCGTTAGTCGACGGATCGTAGTTCTTGGGCATTTCTTCCATATATCTCTCCCTGTCCCGCCGGGGAGGAATGTAGGCCCGATTTTCGCTCGGTCAGGTCCTGGGCTCGCTCGAAGACCACATTAAGTGGTCTTCGGCTCGTGCGGAATCTACGAAAATCGGGCCTACATTTCTCCCCTTAGGTATCGATTACTTCAGTCTGATATGACTTTGCCGAGACTTAAACAAACACACAGAATAGCACAGGTAGTTGGGGTTATTGCGTATATATAAAATAGCCTCCGACCGCGGATGGTCAGAGGCTATTTGCAAACACGTTTTAGGCTGGTTTAGCCGTAGATGCGCTGAGGCTGCTCTTCGCCCTTTACGGAGGCTTCGGTCACGATGACCTTGGTGACGCCCTCCTCGCTGGGGAGGTCGAACATCGTCTGCTGCAGCACGTCCTCGCAGATAGAGCGCAGGCCGCGGGCGCCGGTCTTGCGGGCGAGCGCCATGCGGGCGATCTCGTGCAGGGCGGCATCCTCAAACTCAAGCTCAACATCCTCGAGCTGGAACATCTTGCAGTACTGACGCACCACAGCGTTCTTGGGCTCGGTCAGGATCGACACCAGGTCGTCCTCGTCGAGCGCCTGCGTCTGGGTGACGACGGGCGTACGTCCCACAAACTCGGGAATCATGCCAAAGGCGTTGAGGTCCTGCGGGAGCACCTGACGCAGCAGGTCGTTCTCGTCGACCGAGGTGGGGCCGGCGATCTCGGAGTTAAAGCCCACGCCCTTGTTCCCCACACGATCGGCGATGATCTTGTCCAGACCCACAAAGGCACCACCGCAGATAAACAGGATATTGGTCGTGTCGATCTGCAGCAGCTCCTGCTGGGGATGCTTGCGGCCGCCGGTGGGCGGAACGCTTGCCACCGTGCCCTCAAGGATCTTAAGCAGCGCCTGCTGAACTCCCTCGCCCGAAACGTCGCGGGTGATGGAGAGGTTCTCGGCCTTGCGGGCGATTTTGTCGATCTCGTCCACGTAGATAATGCCAACCTGCGCGCGCTCAATATCGCCATCGGCGGCATTGATGAGCTTGAGCAGGATGTTCTCCACGTCCTCGCCCACGTAACCGGCCTCGGTGAGCGCGGTGGCGTCGGCGATGGCAAACGGCACCTCGAGGATGCGCGCGAGCGTCTGCGCCAGAAGCGTCTTACCGGTACCGGTGGGACCAAGCAGCAAAATGTTGGACTTGGCGAGCTCCACCTCGTCCATATCATCGTCGAGCTGCGAATCCAAGCCATCGTCAAAGGCCGAAAGGGCAGCGCCGCCCTCGATCACGCGGCGGTAATGGTTGTACACGGCAACCGACATGGCGCGCTTGGCGTCTTCCTGGCCCATGACATAGGCCGAAAGCTCGTCATAAATCTCGTGCGGCGTCGGCACATGCGTAATGACCTGACGGGCGTCGTCCTCGAGCTCAAAGCCCTCGGCCTCGGGGTCCACGGCGGGCTGAGATGCAGTCTGACCGTGGTCGTTGAGGAAGCCCGGCAGCTTGCCGTTGCGGGCAGCGTCCATAAAGTCCGAAGCCAGCGACTCCTCCAAAATCTCAGAGCAGGCGGCAACGCACTCGTCGCAGATAAAGATGTTGGTCGGACCCTTTACAAGGCGGCGAACCTGCCCCTGCTCTTTTCCGCAGAAGGAGCAACGGATGGGGTTGCCGTTCTCGTCAAAGTTGTCCTGCATGTTACCGGCCATCCTAGGCGTCCTTCGCGGCAAGGTCGCGCGAGGTGACGATACGGTCGATCAGGCCGTAGTCGAGGGCCTCGGCAGCAGTCAGGTAGTTATCGCGCTCGGTATCGGCCTGGACCTTCTCGATAGGCTGGCCCGAGGCATCGGACAGGATCTGGTTGAGCTCGCGGCGGGTCTTCTTGATCTCCTCGGCCACGATCTCGATCTCGGTCTGCTGGCCCTGGGCACCGCCGCTGGGCTGGTGAATCATGACCTTGGAGTGCGGCAGGCAGAAGCGCTTGCCCTTGGCGCCGGCCGAAAGCAGCACGGCGGCCATAGACGCGGCCATACCGACGCAGATGGTGGAGACCTGCGGCTTAATGAAGTTCATGGTGTCCAGAATCGCCAGGCCGGAGTAGACCTCGCCACCGGGCGAATTGATGTAGAGCGAGATATCCTTCTCGGCATCTTGGCTCTCAAGATGCAGCAGCTGGGCAACGACCAGGTTGGCGCTGACGGAGTTGATCTCCTCGCCCAAGAAGATGATGCGGTCGTTGAGCAGGCGCGAATAGATATCGTAGCTGCGCTCGCCGCGCGGCGTCTGCTCGATAACGTATGGCACGAGGGCGGAATCGAACTTAGCGATCATACGCATCTCCATTTCTCTTTTGCGGACCAAATTGGTTCTAGATAAACGTACGGTGCCCGCATGCTATGCATTGGCTGGCACCGTACGAAGCTACCGGATAACCGGTGTATAACTTTACCCCATCACGGGCGCACGCATGCGCTCGCGGGCAAGGTGGCGAGAATTACTCGGCGTCCTTGGCGGTCTCGTCGACCTCGGTCACCTTGGCGTTCTCAACCAGGTGATCGACAGCCTTGGAGCGACGGATGGACTCGCGGACGGCAGGCATACGGCCATCGGCGATGAACTCGGACTTGGAAGCCTCGACGTCCTTGACGCCGGCCTTCTCGAACTCGGCGTTGACGTCGTCCTCGGTGACCTCGATCTTGAGCTCACGGGCGAGGGCGTCGAGAGCCAGGGACTCACGGGCAACGTCGTTGGCCTGCTTGTGCAGGTCGCCGATGAACTGCTCCATGGTCAGACCGGAAGCGGGCAGCCAGGTGTCCAGCGTCATGCCGCGGGCAGCGAGGTTGGACAGGAAGTTCTGGCCAAGCTCCTCAAAGACGGACTGCTCGTAGTCGGCGTCCATCTCATCGAGCTGCAGGCGCTCGGCGAGAGCGGAGACGCAACGGTTCTCCTTCTCGGCCGGGAGGCGGGAAGCCTTGTCCTGCTCGATCTCGATCTTGATGGCGTCGCGCATGGCGTCGATGCTGTCGAAGCCAAAGTCGGACTTGACGAGCTCGTCGGTGAGCTCGGGGGTGTTGCGGACCTTGATGCCCTTGACGGTGACCTCGACGGTGTGGGTCTCGGCCTCCTCGCCCTCCTCGACCTCGTCGGTCCAGGTGACGGTCTTGACGTCGTCAACGTTGGCGCCAATCAGGGCCTCGTTGAACTCCTTGGGGTTGCTGTCGCTACCGGCGATGAGCATGCGGCCCTCGGCGGCGAAGTTGTCGGCGTTCTCGACGGCCTTGAGGTCGACGGTGACGTAGTCCTCGGCCTCGACGGCGCGACCCTCGACGTCCTCGAAGGTGGCACGGTAGTTGAGGAGCATCTCAACCTGGTTGTTGATCTCGGACTCGGTGACCTCCGCAGGGGGCATCTCGATCTCGACAGCGTCGAAGGAGGAGAGCTCAGCAGCGGGACGCAGGGAGAACTCGACGGTGTAGGTGTAGTCCTCGTGATCCTTGGCGAGGTCGAGCTCCTTGTAGTCACCGTTCTTGGTGGGGACGATGTCCAGCTCGTTGAGGACGGCGGGCTCGTTGGCGGCGATCAGGTCGTTGGTGGCCTGAGCGAGGGTAGCCTCGGCGCCAAGAGCGGAATCGATGACCGGACGGGGGGCCTTACCGGCGCGGAAGCCCGGGAAGCGGTACTTCTTGGCGGTCTCCTTGTAGGCCTTCTTAATCGCGGCGTCGACGTCGGCGGCCGGGATGGTGACCGTAGCGGTGAGCTTGGCGTCCTTGACGTCAGAAGCGGTGATGTTCAACACGTTCCTCCTCATACTGCCCAGCTTAACTGAGGTGCTGGTACCTTTATGCAACAAGCGTCGCGAGGGCATAAGCCGACGCGGGTGCGTTGGTGCGGGCGAAAGGACTCGAACCTTCACGGAAATCCCACCAGAACCTAAATCTGGCGCGTCTGCCAATTCCGCCACGCCCGCATGAGCGCACAGATTAGGAATGATAGCAGATACGAGCGACAAGCGCACGCACACGTTTTACAGGCTCACGACCTCACCACGAGTGCAAAAGGCGGGGCGAGTTGCCCCGCCCCGTCAATTACGACTTGTTCGCTGACCCGCTACTCCCCCAGCAGGGCCTTCTCGGGCGTGATCGGCAGCGAGCGAACCTGGTGGCCGGTGGCGTGTGCCACGGCCGAGGCCACGGCGGCGAGCGGCGTGTTGATGACGACCTCGCCGATCGACTTGGCGCCAAACGGGCCCGTCGGCTCGTAGCTCGGCTCAAAGGCCACGCGAATGCTGCCGATATCCAGGCGCGTGGGCAGCTTGTAGCTCATAAAGTTGCCGGTGCGCAGGCGACCGCGGTCGTCGTGCTCGACGATCTCGTAGAGCGCGTGACCGACACCCTGGGCAATGCCACCCTCGGCCTGGACGCGCGCGAGCGCCTCGTTGATCACGGTGCCGCAGTCCACAGCCGCCGCGTAGTCCACCACAGTCACCTTGCCGGTGGCCTTGTCGACCTCGACCTCGGCAATACCGGCCATAAACGGCGGGGGCGAAACGGGCAGGCAGGCAGAGGCGTGCGAGGTCAGTGCGTCGCCGCCAGCGATGTTCTTGACGCACAGGTTGGCAAAGTCGCGCAGCGTGAGGTAGCGGTTCTGCTCGCGCGCGGCGCGCTCGTCGGACAGACGCACGTACTGGCCGTCGAAGACCACATCGGCGGCATCCACGTCCCACATCTGGGCGGCCTTGGTGCAGATCTTCTCGCGCAGCTCGGTCGCAGCGTTCTTGGCTGCCAGGCCCGTCACGTACGTGCCCGAGCTCGCGTACGAGCCGGCATCGAACGGCGACACGTCGGTGTCCACGCCGCGCACCACGATCAGCGAGCTCTCCACGCCCAGCTCCTCGGCGGCAATCTGCGCCAGGATCGTGTCGACGCCCATGCCGTTATCGGTGGCTCCGGTGCCGATGGTAATGAAGCCGTCCTCTTCCAGGCGCATGTCGATGCCGGCGATATCCACATTGGAGATGCCCGAGCCCTGCATAGTGAGCGCGCAGCCCAGGGCGCGCACGCGGTCGCCCAGGTCCACGGCCAGCGGCTTGTCGCGCCAGCCGATCATGTCCATCGCGCGCAGCAGGCAGCGGTCGAGCGCGCAGGCGTTGAGCTTCTCGTTGTAGTACTGCGGCATGATCTCGCCCTCGCGCACGATGTTCTTAAGGCGAAGGTCAGCCGGGTCCATGTGCAGCATGTCGGCGAGCTCGTTGACGGCGCTCTCCACGGCAAACTGGCCCTGGGTGGCACCGTAGCCGCGATACGCGCCGCCGCGGTTAGTGTTGGTGTAGACGGCGTCCCAGCTAAAGCGGCTTGCCTTCACATGGTTGTAGATGGGCAGGCTCTTGTGGCCCGAAAGGCCGATCGTCGTGGTGGCGTGCTCGCCATACGCACCGGCGTTGGACAGCGTATGCAGGTCGATGGCCGTGATGGTGCCGTCGTTCATGGCGCCCAGCTTGACGGTCATCTGCATCTGGTGGCGCGAGTTGCCCGCGGTGATGGTCTCCTCGCGGGTGTAGCAGCAGTAGCTCGGACGGCCGGTCTGCTGGGTGACAAACGCCACGAAGATCTCGCAGCAGCCCGTCTGCTTGGAGCCAAAGCCGCCGCCGATGCGCGGCTTAATGACCTGCACCTGCGATTGCGGAATGTCGAGCGACTGAGCGACCATGCGGCGCACGTGGAAGGGCACCTGCGTAGAGGTGGTCACCGAGATGCGCCCAAACGCGTCGGTCGTCGCGAAGGCACGGAAGGTCTCCATGGGCGCGGTCTGCGTGGCCTGGCTGGTGTAGGTGCGCTCAAAGACGATATCGCTCTGGGCGAAGGCCTCGTCCAGGTCGCCAAAATCGCTGGTACCACTGCAGACCAGGTTGCGCGGAACATCGCCGCCCTGCGGGAACATAAAGGTCACGTCGCCCTCGGGGTGGACCACGATGTCGTTATCGAGCGCCTGGGTAAAGTCGAGCAGCGGCTCGAGCACCTCGTAGTCGACCTTGATGAGCTTGAGCGCCTTGTCGGCAGCCTCCTCGGTCTCGGCGGCGACGATCGCCACCTCTTCGTTTTGGTAACGGACGAGGTTCTCGAGAATCAGGCGGTCGTAGGGCGAAGGCTGCGGATAGCTCTGGCCGGCGATGGTAAAGCGGCGCTTGGGCACGTCCTCGTAGGTGTAGACGCCCACGACGCCGGGCACCTTCAGGGCGCGCGACGTATCGATGGAGCGAATCTTGGCGCGCGCATACGGGCTGCGCTTGAGCTTAACGATGAGTGCGCCGGCGGGCACCATGTCGCCCGTGTAGACGGGACGACCCTCGAGCAGGGCCTTCGAGTCCTTCTTGGGCTGCTTGTGAGTGATCTGCTTGTAGGAAACGCCGTCGCAGCTGGTGTCGTTGACGGGCAGCTCGGGCATCTCAAAGCCCACCTGCACGCCGGACTCGTTGAGGAAGCGGACGATGGCGCGCAGCTGGCTCTCGTAGCCGCTGCAGCGGCAGAGGTTGCCGGCGAGCTGGCGCGACAGCTCCTCACGCGTGGCAACGAGGCTCGGATCCTCCTTGGCGGCGCGGGCGAGTGCCAGCACGTTCATGATGAGGCCGGGGGCGCAAAAACCGCACTGCTCGGCGCCTTCGGCGGCCATCGCACGGGCCAGCGCCTCGGACTCGGCCTTAAGGCCCTCAAGCGTAGTGATGGTATGGCCCTCAACACGGGCGGCGGGAACCGAGCAGCTCAGCACCGGGTCGCCGTCAAGCCACACCGTACACAGGCCGCAGTTGGTGGTCTCGCAGGCGCAGCGCACCGACGCGCAACCCTGCTCGCGCAGCAGCGCAAAGAGCATGGTGTCGGGGGCAATCTGAACCTTGACCTTGCGGCCGTTGAGTGTAAAGGAAAGATCGATGAGTTTGGCAGCCATTAGCGCACCTCGCTAGAATCGACGCCGGGCACGCGGCGGCAGGAATACTCGTCCGTGGCAAACTTGGGAATCTGCACGCCCTCGAACTCGTGGGCAAGCGCGGCCGAAAGCTCAATGCCGGCGGCGCGGCGCACAGCCTGAATCGCCAGCGGGGCCGAGATGCGACGGCGGTAGCCGGCCGAGCCCCACAGGTTGGTGCCGTAGCTCAGGGCACGCACGGATGCGGCCAGGGCGCGAAGCTCGTCCTCGGAAGGCTGCTCGCCGGTAAGGCCACATGCCTCGCCCTGCAGCAAGGTCGCGCGCAGCGGGCGGGCGCCCACGGTGACATGCCAGCTGTTGTCCCACCAGGCAGCGGTGACGTTTAAGGAGGGGAAATCGGTCGCGGCCTTGCGCACGGCCTCGTAGCTCGCGCGGTAATCGTGCTTGACGACCACGATGTGCTCGATCACGTCGCGCACGTAGCCCATGTCCACAAACTCGGCGAGCGGCACGCGGCCGGCGCCCGTCAGCTCAACATACGAATCGAGCGCCAGGAACGCCGAGAGCACGTCAGAGAAGCCAAAGCGACCATAGATGCTGCCGCCCACCGTGGCGGTATTGCGCAGCTGCACGCCCACGATGTCGTGGACGGCGAACTCAAAGACATGGTTGACAAGCGCGTTGAGCCCGGCATGACGCTCGAGCTGGCGCAGGGTGCACATGGCACCGATGCGAAACTCGGTCTCGGTCTCCTCGATTTGATCGAGTCCGCAGGCCGAAAGGTCAATCGCCGTCGCCACACGACGCGAACCCAGGCGCATCCAGATGCCGCCGCCCACAATCTTGTTGTTGCGGTTCTTCTGCAAGAGCTCATAGGCTTCGGCCGCGTTTCCAACACGGACGTAGGTACCGAACTTGAGCACGTTCTCCCCCATCTCTCCACTTGTCCAGTACCTTTAAGTGTACCAAACGAGGGGGCACAGCTCGTGTCGGGACAAAATGAACCGTTTTCCTCCGTCGCATGCGTATCAAAAAGCTCCCAGCCAAGATGACTGGGAGCCTTCTGCGATGCTATATCGAGCGAAGATTTAGCAGACGCCCTGGGCGAGCATGGCATCGGCGACCTTCAGGAAGCCGGCGATGTTGGCGCCCATGACGAAGTTGCCCTCCTCGCCATACTTCTTGGCGGTGTCGTCCACGTTGTGGAACATGCCGCGCATGAGCTGCTCGAGCTTGCCGTCGACCTCCTCGAAGGTCCAGGACAGGTGCTCGGCGTTCTGGCTCATCTCCAGGCCGGACACGAGCACGCCGCCGGCGTTGGCAGCCTTACCGGGCATAAAGGCGACGCCGTTCTCCTGGAAGTAGGTCGTGGCCTCGATGGTCGTGGGCATGTTCGCGCCCTCGCCGACCACCTTGCAGCCGTTGGCGACGAGCGCCTGGGCGTCCTCGAGCAGCAGCGTGTTCTCGCGAGCGCAGGGCAGCGCGATGTCGCAGGGAAGCTGCCACACGCCGCGGCCGTCGCCCTCGTGCCACACGGCGTTGGGCTTCTCGTCAACGTACATAGCGAGCGTAACGCCCTTGTCGTGGCCGGAGCGCTTCTTGTTGTAGACATGCTCGAGCACGGTGTAGTCGATGCCGTCGGGATCCTCGACCCAGCCATGGGTGTCGGAGCAGGCCAGCACCTTGCCGCCGAGCTGAGCGACCTTCTGGACCGCGTAGATGGCGACGTTACCGGAGCCGTGAACGACGACGTTCTTGCCCTCGAAGGAGTCGCCGCGGCTCTTGAGGTACTCGTCCACAAAGTAGACCAGACCGTAACCGGTGGCCTCGGTACGGGCGAGCGAGCCGCCAAAGGAGAGGCCCTTGCCGGTAAGGACGCCGGTCCACTCGTTGGTCAGGCGCTTGTACTGACCGAACAGGTAGGCAACCTCGCGGCCGCCAACGCCCAGGTCGCCGGCGGGAACGTCGGTGTTGGGGCCGATGTGGCGATAGAGCTCGGTCATGAAGGACTGGCAGAAGTGCATGATCTCGTTGTTGGACTTGCCCTTGGGGTCAAAGTCGGAACCGCCCTTGCCGCCGCCCATGGGCAGGGTGGTCAGGCTGTTCTTGAGGATCTGCTCCAGGCCCAGGAACTTGAGCATACCCAGGGTGACCGTCGGGTTAAAGCGCAGGCCGCCCTTGTAGGGTCCAATGGCAGAGTTGAACTCGACGCGATAGCCGCGGTTGACCTGAACCTTGCCCTGGTCGTCGACCCAGGGAACACGGAACATGACGATGCGCTCGGGCTCGACGAGGCGCTCCAGCAGGGCGGCCTCCTCGTACTCGGGGTGGGCGTCGAGCGCCGGCTGGATGGTGCCGAGGATCTCGGTCGCGGCCTGGATGAACTCAGGCTGCTCGGGATAGCGGGCCTTGAGCTCTTCGAGAACTTTCTGCGTGTAGCTCATGCTTCCTCCAATGATGGGAAACGAAAAGTGTCGGTCGCGGCACCCTATGTGCCGCGAGCTTTATCGTGTATGGATAATATCGCACTGTTGCAGCAAAGTTTCGCATAAGCCGACGAGCAGATGTTTCGTTTTGATTACGATGCAGGTAGAAGCGTTTTTGAGTGTCTGACGCGCAAAACCCGTGTTTCAAACCTGTTTCGTCCACGTGTTCCAAACCACCACAAAGGGGACAGGCACCTTTGTGGTGGTTTTGGTAGCTAGAGGACGAGCTGGTGGTAGTCGGCGGGGGTTACGCGGCCCTCGGTGGCGGCGCGGAAGGTGGCGAGGGCATCGCCCGAGAACGGCATGACCCAGCACAGGCCGCAGCCGGCGGTGATGGAGCCGGGCAAAGGCATAATGCGCCCGGGCACACCGGCATCCAGGCACAGCTGCTCGCATTCCATCACATCGAAGGTGCTGTCGAACGACACGATAATCTTGCGTTCGTGATCGAGGGCGTCACCGGACGGGGCTTCGCGGTGTGCCTCACGATACGCCGCGGCGGCCGCTTCCTCTTCCGCGGTATGTCCACAGCCACCGCACCCGCAGGTACAGGGTTCGGACCCGTCGCAAGTGCAAGGTTCTCCCGTGTCGGGACAAATATCGTGAGACATGGCAACTCCAATCGTCTAGGCGAGTAACTCGGCCGCCGCAAACTCCTCGGGCGTATTGACGTTCTCGAAGCAGAGCGTCGAGCCCGCGGCCTTAACTATCTGCGGCTCATCCATATAACCGGCGTTCACCCGGTCGATCAGGCAGCGAATGCGCTGGCGGTCGCAAGAGAGCAGCTCTTGGGCAACCGGCGCACACGCGTCACGGCGCCAGACAGCGCAAAGCGGCTCAATGCCACGCTCCTCGCGCGGCACGCACACATCGAGCGCCTCGGCCTCAACACGATCGGCAAGCGCGCCGATGAGTTCCGGCGAGACAAACGGCATATCACAGGCGACGATAGCAACGAGAGGCAGCTGGGCCGCAGTCAGCGAACTCGCGATGCCGCGCATGGCGCCCGCCGGCCCTTCAAGGTCCGCCACCACACGCGGTACCAGGCCGCCAAACGCGCGCTCCTCAAGGTAGGCAAGCTCGCTGGGACGCGAAGTCGTCACGACCAACTCGCCGGCAACTGACGCCAGCCGACCCAGCACGCGCTCGATGAGCGGCTCGCCGCAAAACGCCATGCGCGCCTTATCGCAGCCCATGCGCGAGGACAGCCCGCCCGCCTGGACGACACAAGAAAGATTGGCACGTCTTACGGTAGTCATACGGCAAAACACCTCCATCGGCATGCTCGAAACCCGGTGCACGAAGCTAAATACAGCCGCCGAAATAGCGGCGCTACGAAAAGCTCGTGCAAAAACAAAACAGCGCCTTTGCGGCACGCAGCAAGACCGCGAGCACAAAAGCGCTGGTAGCGTATGGCGGGAACGTATGTGAATCGAACACATCCAAGACGTTTTGCACGCCTCGCAACGGTTTTGAGGACCGCGGAGCCCACCGGAGCCCATCCGTTCCCAAGTGCGGCGGTATTTTACCAAACCGAAACGGCTCTAACCCAAAAAGACGAGCAAGAAGTTGCGGTGGAATAGTTCCTGTATTTGCTGCCAAAGCCTCCAAATAGGAACTATTTCACCGCAACTGAGGAGGCGGGAGCGAGTGACCGGCCTAGCGCAGGGAACGCAGGCCGCCGGAATCCTTGTCGAGCACCGTGAAGCGCACGGCATCCAGGTGCTCCAAGATGCTGATGGCGCGTTTGCGCGACACACCCAGGGCCTCGCGCAGTACGCTCGTGGTGGCAGCGCCCCCGGCAGCCTCGATAGCGACAGCGACAAGCTCGCGCGCATGCGACTCCACGGTGGCGGACAAGGCAACGTCGCGCTCGACCTTCACGATCGAGCGATTGAGCGAAAGCTCGCGCAGGGCACGCGTCATGGTGTCGCGATCGAGCTGCAACTGCTCGCCCACCTCAGGCAATGTCGGTGCATCGAGGCCGGCTTCGTCCAGCAAGGCAACGATACGTTCGCGGGCCTCTCGCACTACACGCGCCGCGGCGGCAGCGGAGTGCGGGTCGAACACCTCGGCCCCCTCGGCAGCGCATACGCCACGCGCGCAGCCCTCGGCAATCAGAGCCGCGGCAACGCCTTCATCAGCGGCAGGCCACGCAGCATGGGCAACGGCGCCGGGTGTAAAGCCCGTCTCCTTGGGAGACGCCGCATGCATGGCTGACAGGGTCGCCGCCAGTGCATCCATCGCGGCGTCGAGCACCGCGGCATCCGCCAAGTGGTCCGCATCGCCCACGGAAAGCATGCGAACGGAGCCCTGCGCCACCAACCCGCGCAGTGCGGCATCGACCTCGCCGACACCAAGATCCAAAGCCTCGGCAACATCAACCGCCGTAACCGGCAGCATCTGCAGTGCCAGCCAAGCGCCCACACCGCCCGCGGTATCGCCGGACTCAAGCGCCGCAAACAGTGCGCGCTCGCCGGCTGAAAGCTCGCGCGAGCGGCGGCAGCGCGAAAGCAGCACGCGCCCGCCGCCGATGAGCATAACGGGCGAATACGACAGCACCACGGCATGGTCTCCGGCACACAGCGGCAGCGGCTCCTCCAGGCGCACCTGCACGGTACGGGTCTCGCCCACCGCCATGGGGGCCTCGCCCTCCAAAAGCATGATGCGGCCGACGACCTCGGCCGTGCCGGCCATCACATGCACACGCGCGCCCGACTCGAGCACGCGCGGCTTGGTGCCCTCGCGGCCCAGGTAGGTGAACGTCATCATAAAGCGCAACGTCTGGCCAAAGCGGTCCGCCACGCCCAGCATCTCACCACGGTCAAGCGCCGCGACACCGTCACCAACTAGGTTGAGCGCCACACGCTGACCAGGCAGCGCGCGCGGCGTATCGCCATGCACCTGAATCCCGCGCACGCGACAGACCGTACGCGACGGCAAAGCCATCAGCTCGTCGCCCACCGCAACCGGCGCATCGTGCAGCGTTCCCGTTACGACAGTGCCGACGCCCTTAATCGTAAAGCAGCGGTCAATCGGCAGGCGCGGCGCGGCATCGGTGCGCTCGGCACGGTCGCGGCAGGCATCCCAGCAGGCACTTACCTGCTCGTCGAGCACCGCAAGCAGCCCGTCGATCCCCTCGCCCGTCTTAGACGACACGGGCACAATCGGCGCGCCCGCAAACACGGTACCCGACAAATAGTCATCGACATCGAGCTCGGCAAGCTCGGTCATCTCGGCATCGGCAAGGTCGCACATCGTCAGCGCGACCACCATATGCGTGACGCCCAGCAGCTCCAGCACATGCACGTGCTCGCGGGTCTGCGGCATCACGCCCTCGACGGCCGAAACCACCAACACGGCAACATCGATGCCCGTGGCACCCTGCACCATGGCGCGCAGGTAGTGCGCATGCCCCGGCACGTCGACCAGGCCGACGATCTTGCCGCTCGGCAGCGCCAGCTCGCCAAAGCCAAGCTCCACGGTCATACCGCGACGGCGCTCGACCTCCAGACGGTCGGGATTCTTGCCGGTCAACGCCTCGATCAGTGCCGACTTACCGTGGTCGACGTGGCCCGCCGTGCCAACGATAACGGGACACTCCACCAGCGCTTGAACCTCACTCATCGTGCAACCGCCTTCTCAACGCACGCGACGAGCGTCGATGCCGCCGTCTCGATATCGCGGTCGCCCACGAGTGTGCGCACATCAAACAAAATGCGGTCGTGCGAGGCGCGCGTGACGACCGGCGTGTCAAAGTCCTGGACAAGCGAGCGCTTGAGCGCATCGACCGTCAGGTGCGCGTCAACAAGACGCACGGCAACGCACATCGTGGGTAGCTCGACGGTAGGAAGCGAGCCACCGCCGGGGGTTGACGATTCCTCGACGATCTCCACCTGAACGGCGCACGGGCAACCGGCCTTGTCGAGCCCGGCGACCATACGATCGCGCAGCTTGCGGGCACGTCGCTCCAAATGAGCCTGCGGCAGCGTAAGCATGCTGAGCACCGGAATATCGCGATGGGCCACATCCGCCCCATCCATGTAAATGCGCAGTGTAGCCTCGAGCGCCGCCAGTGCGAGCTTGCCCGGGCGCAGGGCACGCATAAGCGGATGCGACCCGCAGGCCTGGACCAGATCGCGACGACCCATGATAATGCCCGCCTGCGCGGCACCCAGCAGCTTATCACCCGAGCACGACACGATATCGAGCCCCGCCGAAACCGAAGCCGGCGTGGTTTCTTCGCCGCCGCGCACCAAGATGTCGTCGGGCAACAGCGCGCCCGACCCCTGGTCCTCGTAGAACAGCAGACCATGCTTGTGGGCCAGGGAGGCAAGCTCCCGAGAACCTACCTCCTCGTGGAAACCCTCGATGCGATAGTTGGAAGGATGGACCTTAAGGATCATCGCCGTATCGGGCGTGATGGCGCGCTCGTAGTCGCTCAAATGCGTGCGGTTGGTAGCCCCGACCTCGACGAGTTTGGCGCCCGAAGCCGCCATGACATCGGGGATGCGGAAGCTGCCGCCGATCTCGACAAGCTCGCCGCGGCTGACGATGACCTCCTTGCCTGCGGCATGGGTCGCCAGCACCAGCAGCACAGCGGCGGCGTTGTTGTTAACGACCAGCGCGTCCTCGGCACCGGTAAGCGAGCGGATCAGCTGCGCGGCGTGCTCCTTGCGCGACCCACGCGAACAGGAGTCCACGCTGTACTCGAGCGTGCTGTAGCCGCGCGCGACCTCGGCCACGGCTTTGGCAGCCGATTCCGCGAGCGGGGCGCGACCCAAGTTGGTATGGATAACCACACCCGTGGCGTTGACGGCGGGACGCAGGCTCGGCAGCGCGGAGCGATGCGCACGCCACTCGATGGCCGAGGCCAGCTCGCGCTTGGAACGCGGGGCGGCACCGGCACGAATCGCAGTGCGCTCCTCGTCGAGCTCGGCCGTGACGGCGGCATGCACCACCGCGTCGCAGGTCTCCCCCGCCGCCTTCACTACCGGCCACTCGGCAAGCAGCTCGTTGACGGATGGAATGGCGCGCAGGCGGGCGCGCACCTCATCGGACATGTTCTGGCTATCGCTCATGTGCGGCCTTTCAAAACCAAAAGTGAATCAATCATTCGAACGTCAAACTATCAGCCAATTCGATCGGCTGAGTCAATCAATCGCTATTATCCTCGCGCGCCGCGATCTTTTCCACGCGAACGGCGTTTTCCTGGGTGAGCGCGGCGCCCGTCAACGGGTCCCAACGCAACGGCGTGTGGTCGAGCGGGCCCACGCCCAAGGCTTGAGCGCCACCGGCATCGGCGCCAAACGAACGCCCGCCGGGGGCGGCCGACGTAAAGATGCACGCCGGATGCAGATACGGCGTCGTCTCCACGCGCACGCGGTCGCGGCCCATATCGCTCACGAGTTCGACGATCTCGCCGTCGGCGATGCCCATGTGCGCAGCAGCATCGGCATTCATCTGCACGGCATCCAGATCCGATCCAGCCTCGGCGGCACCTTGGGCTGCAAGCCTGCGCGAGGTGTGCGACTCAAAGGGACGGTTGCCGCTAATGAGGCGAAACATCCCCGGACCGGGCTCCACCATGGGAGCGATCCAGTTGGGCACACGACCCATGCCAGCTCGCTCCCATATGTCGCTTGCCAGCGCAATCTTGCCGCCGGCAAGCGGAATCACCGGCTCACCCGTGCGCGTCGGCAGCGCCATGCCCGTATCGGCCCAGCCACGCTCCTTGAGCGCAGCGAGGTCAATTCCAAACGGCGCCACCTGGGCAGCCGCCAGATCGTCAGACGTAAACTGGAAGTACTCGCCCACGCCACACGCCTGCGCCAGACCGGCAAAAATCTCCCGACCGGGACGTGTGTCGTCATGCCGCACAGGCAGCACGGCGTTGCGGTAGAACACGCGCGCATCGTTGGCGCCTGTCACCGTTCCCACGCCGCGGTCAACCTCCAGATACGTCACGTCGGGCAGCACGAAATCAGAAGCACGCGCCGTCTCGGACCAGCGAATATCAATCGTCACGAGCAAGTCGAGCTGCTGCAAAATACCCAACCAAGCCTGCGCATTGCCATAGCCCGCACCGGGGTTGCTGGCATAGACGATGAGCCCACGCAAATCGCCGGCAAGAATCGACTGACCGATGGTCGTGCACAGGCCGCGCACCGGATCGACCAGTGGATAGCGCTCGGACCCCAACTTGGGTTCACGTGGCATCGACGGCGTCGCGAAACGCGCAGGGTCCAAATCGCCCAACGCAAGCGGCGTGGGTGGATTGAGGGCACCGCCCGCGTGTCCGATGCAGCCCAGCAGCACATCGACCAGACAAATCGCGCGCGCGGTCTGGGTGCTGTTGGCATACGCGATGCCGATGCCGCCATGAAAACCCGCATCCACCACGGCGGCAGGCGCGGCGGCAGCTAGATCGCGCGCCGTGGCGACAATCTCTGTAGCCGGCACGTCGCACATCGACTCGGCCCATTTGGGCGTCCAAGCAGCGGCCGCCTGCGCCAGCTCGTCAAAACCCGTGGTGTAGCGGGCAACGAACTCGTGGTCGTACAGGCCCTCGGCAATGAGCACATGCGCAATGCCCAGCAGCAAGGCCAGGTCGCAGCCCGGGCGCACGCGCAGCCAGCGGTCGGCAAGCGCAGCCGAGCCGCTGCGCCGGGGGTCGACCACGATAATCTTCGCCCCACGGCGACGAGCATCGTTGAGCGCATCAACGGCCCCCATCGTCGACGAATCGACGATGGAACGCCCCAGGTACATGATGCAATCGGTATGCGCAAGGTCGGAGGCGGGACTATAGCCCAGGCTGTGCTCCCAGCCGGTGAGACGGCTTACCTCGCAGGCGCCGTCGGCACCGTACACGTTGGGAGAACCAAGCGCATGCATAAAGCGATACGCCCAGTAACGGTCGAACGAGGGCACGCCGAGCGTCATGCCCAGCGCGCGCGGACCATGTCCGTCAACAATCCCCAAAAGACGCTTGGCAATCTGAGCAAACGCCTCATCCCACGAAATCGCATCGAACCCCGAGCCATCAGCTCGTCGGCGCATGGGGTGCATGATGCGGTCGTGCTCGTCAAACGGCATTGCCAGGCGATGCCGCCCGCGGGCACACAGGGCTCGCGCCGCGCACGGATGCCCTGGCACCGGCAACTTAGCCACCACACGCCCATCCTCAACGCGTGCCGCAAAGGCGCAATCGGCATAGCATCCCCCGCATGTGGTCACCACGGCGCGACCGTCACGCTTCGCAGCAGATGCCATCTCGATTACCCCTTTCATC
>CATZMG010000047.1 GCA_958421655.1 uncultured Collinsella sp. | reverse complement strand
CGCGCATTCCGAAAGCGCCACGAGCGCGGCACCGCGGGCATGCGCCGTGGGGATGGCCGAGCGGACGTTGGCGCCAAAGTAGATGCTCTCGATAGCAGCGGTATCGGGGCGATAACGCTCCACGACACCCTTGAGGTCGCGGGCAATATGCGACAGGCGCACCGCGAGCGGACTACCCGCGCTCGTCTCGATACAACCATAGGCACGGCAGCGAACCTCGCCGCGTCGCTCCTCGATAATCCCCCAACCCGTATGGGCCAAACCGGGGTCGATACCCAAAATGACCAAGCCAACCTCCCCTCGCCACAAGTACGGCGCAAGACAAGGCCCCGCGCATCATTCACGAACGTCTGTTCTAGAATAACACAACGCTAGCCCTATAAGTCAGCCGAGATAGAATTGTAGGTTGAGCATACGCAAGCGGGCACGCAGAGACCTAGTTCTGGCTAAAGAACGGGAACTGTCGGGGATCCACCGGCGGTTGCGGCATCGGCCCGCCTTGCGGGCCACCCTGCGGGCCACCCTGGCCGCCCATCATCTTTTCGATGGCGTCCTGGACCTCGCCCTCAAACTTTTTCATACCCTCATGCAAACGACGCTGGCCGTCCTCGGAGCGCAGCTCCTCCATCTGCTCGGGCGAAATACCCAGCAGCTCGCCCAAAATGCCCATCATCTCACCACGCATACGGTCACTCGTATCGTCGTCGGCAAAGCGGCGCACCTCGACGCGCGCCAACGAATCGACCGTCATGCGCTCCTTGCCGCTCAGCCCTAGGTCGGACCACGCGAGCATATACGGCCAAGCACGCTCGGCAAACGAACGGGCCGAGACAATCGGCGTCGTCGGCAGCTGGCGGCGAGCCGTCTCTCCCTGGCGCACGAGCATCAGCAGCAGCGAGCAAGCCTCGGGCTTGCCGGTGGCCATTGGGATGTCGTCGAAGGGTCGGTTGCGGTCCACGTGCGCCTCGAGCGTGCCATCGACCTCGCCCGGCTCAAGCCCGCCGAGCAGCTGCGCCGCGCGGTCGAGCATGTCGACCGGACCGTCAAGCGTCGAGAGCGCTTGCGCCAGCACGCGCTCCATGCAATCCTCCACCGCGTTGAGCGTCACGAGCTCCTGCGGCACCACGGCAGACGTACGGTTGCGCACGCGCGCCACAAACTCGAGCGTCGACAGGTATACGTCGCCAAAGGGCGCGTAATCGCCCTGGTAGCCACCGCAAAGTGCCGGTGCCGCCAACGCGTACTCGGTCTTGGAAAGCGGACTCAACGCCATCGCACCCAGCTCGAGCGCTGTGTCCTCTAGCATGAGACCCAGCGTGCGAGAGCGCAGGCGCTCGGCGTCGCCCGCCGACACATCGCGGTCGAGCACACGCGCGGCATCCGGCGCATCGCGCTCAACCGTGCGAATATGTAGGCGCTCGGCAATCGCGCGGACGGCGGCACAGCGAGCAGCCTCGGCCTCCTCCTGCGCCGGCGTAAAGATGCGGTTGCGTCCCAGCACCAGGCCGACCACATTACGCGGACCCAGGGCGTCAACGGCAAGCGCCGCCAGCAGGGACGACGGCAGATCGCCCTCGAGCGCCACCACGGCGCGCGACGTACCGCGGGCGCGGGCATTATCGCGAACGGCGAGCACCAGCGCCTGCCACAACCACTCCTCGGAACGAAACTCGGGCAGCTCGTGGTCCTCCAAGGCATCGAGCATCACACCGCGCTGAATCTCCTGAACCAGTAGGCTCTCTTCAAAACATGGTGCTTGGGCCACCACGCGACCGCAGTCGTCGAGCACAAACGAGCCACCGGTATACACCGACTCGTCGTACGCACCAACCGGCGCCATGCAGGCAAACCACACGCTGCGCTTGGAGGCAATCTTGCGGTAGGCTCCGCTGCGCACGGCGGCGATCGCGGCGGTCTCGCGGTCGGTCATATCGAATGCGTTGAACTGGAAATACGCAATGAGGTCGACGCCGGTCGGCAGCATCTCGAGCTCGCGGTCCAAGTCGAAGATCACGGCGATGCGCACGCCGTCCACGTCGAACACCGGCGGCGCCCAACGCGCGTCGTTGTTCTCGCCACGCTGCAGGGCAATGCTCGAACGGGCCGGCACCACATGGCCGTCCTTGAGCATCATGTAGTCGAGCAGGGGCTGGCCCTCAAACGAAACCGCCGCGGGCACGATGCAGATCATATCGAGCTCTTGGATACGCTCGGCGACGCCGGTCAAGCCGGCAAGCATGTCGTGCTCAAAGTCGGCAGCGCCCACCAGGCCGCCGGGCAGGGCCCCCATAAAGAGCGGAGCCGGCACGCACAGCACGCGCGCACCGCGCTCGTGGGCCAGGCGCGCCTGGTCCTCGATGCGACCGCAGATACCCTCAATATCACCCAGGCGCATATCGATCTGTGCAAGTGCGAGCTTCATGGCTCAGCCCTTTCCGTCGTAAACCATCGTTGTCGTAGTAAAAGCGCCGGCCGCATGATGCAGTCGGCGCTCGCATGTGCATATGCTAGCTATGATACCCCGAGCGGGGGCGCGCTCCTAGAACGTCGCGGACCACAGCCCGTGCAGGTTGCAATAGGCGTAGACGGTACCGGTCTTGGAACCGCCGGCAAAAAACGTCGCGGGCTTCATGCCGGGCTGGAGGTAGTGGACCTCCAGACGGCCCTCGGCCTCAAGGGCGATCCACTCGATGTAGTGCTCGGGCACCATAGGATGCTCGACCGAACCCACGCGTGCGCGGATCACGTGACCGTCGCGCTCGCTCTCGACGACTGGCACGTGCTTCTCGTGCGCCGCGTCCTCGGTGTTCGCGGTCAGCTCCGTGCAGCCGGCAGGGGTTGCAACGTCGTTGCCAAGGGCGGCAATGAGCTTGCCGTCGGGGTCCTTAAAGAATTTTGCCATGATGTTCTCCTTTGCTGATGTGCCGGTGTTCTCGATGCTTCTTATGCCCAAAGGCAGGCAAACCATCCACGGCATGGCAAATGAACACATAACGAGCGAGACTAGCGCCCGTCGCCGCCGAGCAGCGCCAGAACATCCTCGCGGGTAAACAGCGCCGACGAGATGCCGTCGCCGCCAAGCACGCTGTTGACCAGGTCGCGTTTGGACTCCTGCATCTGCATGATGCGCTCCTCGATCGTGTCCTTAGCGATGAGCTTGTACACGGTCACGGTATGTTGCTGGCCAATACGATGCGCGCGGTCGGTCGCCTGGTCCTGCGCGGCCACGTTCCACCACGGGTCGTAGTGGATGACCACGTCGGCCGCCGTCAGGTTAAGGCCCACGCCACCCGCCTTGAGCGAAATCAAGAACACCGGCACCTCGCCCGCTTGGAACTGCGCGACCATCTTGGCGCGGCTCTCCTTAGACGAAGCGCCCGTGAGCTTAAGAAAGCCGATGTCCTCCTTGGCCAAGCGCTTGCCGATAATATCGAGCATGCCCGTAAACTGGCTGAACAGCAGAATGTGGTGCCCGCCGTCGAGCGCACCGTGCACGAGCTCCATACAAGCGTCGAGCTTGGCGCTCCCCGCCTTGTAGTCCTCGTAGTGCAGGTGTGGGTCACAGCAGATCTGGCGCAGTTTGGTGAGCTCGGCGAGCACCTTGAGCTTGTCCTTCTTAAACTCGGATGCCTCACGATGCTGCACCTGCCGGGCGATGCGGTCCTGGTTGGCCAGATAGAGCTTGCGCTGCTCGCCGGTGAGCTGTGCCATGACGGTGTCCTCGATCTTCTCGGGCAGGTCTGCCACCACGTCTTCCTTAACACGGCGCAGCACAAACGGCGACACGAGCGACTGTAGGCGAGCGGCGCTATCGCCCTCGGCATGCTCGACGGGGCTCTCAAAGCGCTTGGCAAACGACTCGCGCGTCCCCAAAAGGCCCGGCATCAAGAAGTCGAAGATGCTCCAGAGCTCGGACAGGCGGTTTTCGATGGGCGTGCCCGTCAGGGCAAAGCGCACGCCGGCCGGCAGGCGCTTGGCGGCGCGCGCCACCTGCGTGAGCGGGTTTTTAATGTACTGGGCCTCGTCGAGCACGACGCGGGCAAAGTCCTGCTCGGCATACTCGTCGATATCGCGGCGCATGAGGTCGTACGACGTCACGACCACGTTATGCTCGGCCACGCCGGCGATCTGCACGCGGCGTTGAACCTTGGCGTCCACAATGGCGCACACGTCGAGCGAAGGCGCAAAGCGCTCCAGCTCGGCAGTCCAGTTATACACGAGCGACGCGGGGCATACCACGAGCGTGGGCTTGGCGTCTCCCGCTTCCACGCGCGCCAGGATATGCGCGATCATCTGCAGGGTTTTGCCCAGGCCCATGTCGTCGGCCAAAATGCCGCCGAGGCCCAGGTGTTCGAGCGAGCCGAGCCACTGGTAGCCGTCGACCTGATAGCCGCGCAGTGTGGCCTTGAGCGAGGCAGGTACCGTAAAGTCCATCTTGCCGAGCGTATCCAGGCGCTCGACGGTGCGGCGGAACGCGGCGTCGCGATCGGCCTCGAGCGCCGGCGTGCGCGCGAGCATGCTATCGACAAACAGGGTACTCGACGCGGGAAGCGACACGCCATCGAGCAGGTCGACGGCGTCGACACCCAGGTCCTCGGCAAGACCAAACGCGGCGCGGGCACCCTCGTCCAGGCGTACAATGTCGCCGGACGTCAGGCGCGCAAACGTCTGGTGGCGCTTGTACGAGTCCAGATAGATGGCAAGATCTGCCGCCGAAAGACCGCTCGCGCCCAGTTCGACATCGAGCAGGTTGCTCTTGACGGTCGCGCGCACCGAAAGCTTGGGCGCAGGGCGCACCGAGATCTGGCGCAGGCGGTCGCTGAGCATGACCTCGCCCAGCTCGGACAAGGCGGCAAGGCCCTCGGTGAGCAGGCAGAACAGGCTCTCGTCGTCGCGCTCCTCAAACGCCAGGCCGCCCTCGTAAAAGTCGAAATACAGAGCCGCCGTGTCCATAACGCGAAACTCTGCCACCTCGTCGCGCGGCGGCACGCCCGGACGCCGCTCTTCGAAGGGGCTGCCCGGAGCGCCCAAGCTAAAGAGGTTTGCCGACCAATCACCATAGGCAACCGTAATCTTGCAGGTCACGAGCCCGTCGTCGACACCGATTGCCATGGCAAAGCTCGGCTCGGGCGCCACGGTGTCGAGCACGGCGGGAGCGGTGAGGTCAGTGTATTCGCGCAGCACGGGCAGTGCCATGCGGCAGAATTCGCCCACCTGTTCGGCGGCGATATGGACCGGCGTGCGACAGGGCAGCAAGCGCGATAGGAACGGCGCCGCATGCTGAGCAAACGCCGCATCGGCGCGGCGCGCGCGGTGCGTGTCGACCAGATAGGCAACGTCGCCCGAGGCAAAGCAGTACATATCGGCGGGCAGGCGCAGGTCGTAGCTGCCACCGGCCGCCGGCGCGATCTTGGCGGCAAGGAGCGGCGGTTGTTTTGCCGAGACCTCGTCCTCCCCCACCGGCGACAGCTCAACCGCTACCTCGTAGGAACGATGCGTCGTCGTTCCCCGCGACCAGGCGGGCTCAAAGGAAATGGTCCGGCCCCGCAGCAAGTCCAGCATGTATACGATGTCATGCTCGGACAGCGGCAGCTGGCGCTCGGCGACAAAGCCGCTGCGGGCAAAGTCGTACGACGCCGAACGCGAACTCGTGATGTCGCTCAGATACACAACCGTTGCCACAACAAGGTCGAGCAGGCGCACCGAAACCTCGTCGAAGGCCTCGGGCGCATGGAGGAATGTGAGCTTCTTGCCGTACGAGAACGTGCCGCCGCGCACGTAGGCGGCGGCCATGCCGTCGATGTCCTTGACCACATAGGACACCGAGCCACAGCGGATGCGAAGCTCGAGCGCCCAGCTAAAGCGGTCGGCAAACAGCGGATTGTAGTACGGCACCAACGAGGGCTCCAACACCGCCTTGGGGGCATCGGGGTCGACAGTGCCGGCGAGCTTGCGGCGCATGCCCGCCAACTCATCCATGCGCGCGTCCGAAAGATCGGAGAGCGCCTTCATGAGGCTCGGGCTCGTGGGAACTGGCGCCGGGAAGGGAAAGTTAGGGTTGACCGCCGGTGCGGCAGACGCAGGACGCGCGGCTTGCTTGGGCGCCGCCGTAAACGTGCGGACCGGCGTGCGCAGCCCCTCAACAGGCTCAATGCCGCTGGCGTCCAGGTACGCTAGCGCCGTGGCGATGGCGTGCTTGCACATGCCGGGGTAGCGATAGGCAGCGGGGCAATCGCAGTCGTAGTCGATCACCTCGTGCTCGTCCATGTCGAGCGCCACGTGCGTCTTGTACAGGTCACCGCGCGAGCCGCGCACTGAGCCCTCAACCGTCACGTTCTTGGAGAAGCGCGAGCCGCTGTCCTCGATCGACAGCACGGCGCCGTTGAGCATGAGCGAACGCCCCTTCATAAAGGTGCCGCTCAGCGCCGCCTCTTTCCGGAGCGCCTGCACAAACGTCCCCTGTGCCATCACTTCCTCCAATCTCGCGCGGACCAGCAACGCCGTCCCTAGATCACCGTCACGCGGCCCTGGTTACCCACAATGGCCTTGGCCTCGGCCAGCAGCGGAATCGAGCGCGCGTTGACCTTGGCAGGCACCTCGGCGCGCAGCACGCGCCCGTCCACCTGCTCGATAAAGATCTCCACGCGGTCGCCGCCCGGGTTAGTGGTGAGCACCGTGGCCAGGCGCGCCATATTGCCCTGGCTAAAGCGGCTGTTGGGCACCATGACCTCAAACACCTTGGGCTTGTTGTTCTCCTCGTTGAGCTCCAGCGGCACGATCTCCTGCGCGATGATCTGGTCGCCGCGGTCCGAGCGCTCGAGTTTGCCCTTGATGCGCACAAAGGCGTCGGACAGCTGCGCACCGGTCTCGGGATCGACCTCGCCGTACAGGTACCCCTCGGCCTCCTTGTAGGTCTTGGGGAACACGACGACGGTGGCCTCGCCTTCCATGTCCTCGAGCTGCACGATGCCCATGGGGTCGCCGTTTTTGGTCACGCGCTTGGACACGCTCGAGACCATGCCGGCCCACCACAGCGCTTTGCCCTCGGGAATCTCCTGGTTGATGGTGCCGCCCGTAGGATTCTGAACTTCGTAGCCGGTGTCGATCTGCGAGAACGAAAAGTCGCGCGCCTTGGCTAGCGCATACTCAAACGGGCGCAGCGGGTGGTCCGAGACATAGATGCCCAGAACCTCCTTCTCCTGGCTCAGCTTGAGGTGGCGGTCCCATTCCTGGCCATCCGGATCGGGCACGCTGACCTCAAAGCCCGAGCCCTCAACATCACCGAATATGTCAAAGAACGAGGTCTGGCCGCTCGCGCGGTCCTTCTGGCGCTTTACCGCGGCGTCGATGATGTTCTCGGGGTTGTTCTTGTCCACAAAGTGCATCATCTGGCGGCGCGGATAGCCCGTGGAGTCGAAGGCGCCTGCCTTGATCAGCGATTCGATCACGCGGCGGTTGGCCTGGCTCGAGTCCACGCGCTCGACAAAGTCGTGCAGCGTCTTAAACGGGCCGCCCGCCTCGCGCTCGGCAATGATCGCCTGCGCCACGCCGGTGCCCACGCCGCGGATGCCGGCCAGACCAAAGCGCACGCCTTCCTTGGTAGCCGTGAACTCGGTACCGGACTCGTTGACATCTGGCGAAAGCACGGGGATGCCGTCGTGACGGCACGCCGAGACGTAGTGAACGATCTTGTCGGTCTTACCCGTATAGGACGTCAGAACGGCCGCCATGTACTCGTGCGGATAGTGCGCCTTGAGCCACGCCGTCTGCATAACCAGGATGGCGTAGCCGGCGGAGTGCGACTTGTTAAAGGCGTAGGACGCGAACTCAAGAACATCGTCCCAAATCTTCTGGGCGACCTCGCGCGTGTAGTTGTTCTTGATAGCGCCGTTCATCCAGTGGTCGTAGGTGGTCTCGTCCGAGCCATCCTCCCAGTGGAGCACCGTCGACGTGAGCAGCTTGATCTTTTTCTTAGCCACAGGCTTACGGATACGCGAGTCCGATTCGCCCTTGGAGAAGCCGCACATCTCGACGGAGATGAGCATAACCTGCTCCTGATAGACCATGGTGCCGTAGGTTTCGCCCAGGATGTCGTCCAGACGGTCGTCGTAGGAGACAGCCGGTTCCTTGCCGTTCATACGGTTGATATAGGACGAAACCATGCCGGCGCCCAGCGGTCCCGGGCGGTACAGAGCGATCAATGCCACGACGTGCTTGTACTCGGTGGGCTTCATGTTCTTGATCGTGGCCGTCATGCCGGCGGACTCGACCTGGAAGACGCCGGCGGTGTGGCCGGAGCCCATGAGCTTAACGATCTCGGGGTCGTCAAAGGGAATCTCTTCCTCTTTGATGTCGATGCCGAAGTTCTTTTTGATGTTGGCCTTGGCCTTGGAGATAACCGTCAGCGTACGCAGACCCAGGAAGTCCATCTTGAGCAGGCCCATGTCGGCAACGGTATGGCCCTCGTACTGGGTAATCTCGACGCCGCCCTTGGTATCGAGCTTGGTGGGCACGTGCTCGTTGACGGGGTCGCGGCAAATCAGAACGGCGCACGCGTGCACGCCCTCGCCACGGGTAAGGCCCTCGATCGAGAGCGCCGTGTCGATGATGCGGCGGGCGTCGTCGTCCTTTTTATAGGCCTCGGCAAAGTCGGGGTTAAACAGATCCTCTTTGCCGGGTTGCTTTTCGAGCACCTGCTTGAGCTTGACCTTGGGGTCGCTCGAGACCATCTTGGACAGGCGCTGGCCCATGTAGACCGGGTAGTCCAGGACGCGCGCGGCGTCGTTGATGGCCTGCTTGGCCTTAATGGTCGAGTAGGTGATGACGTGGGTAACCTTCTCGGGGCCGTAGAGCTGGCGAACGTGCTCCACGACCTCGAGGCGCCGCTCATCGTCGAAGTCCATATCGATATCGGGCATCTCGGTACGCTGCGGGGACAGGAACCTCTCGAACATCAGGCCGTTCTCGAGCGGGTCGAACGCGGTGATGTTCATGGCGTAGGCGACGATAGCGCCGGCGGCCGAGCCACGGCCGGGGCCGACGCCGATGCCGTTGTCCTTGGCCCATTGCACGTACTCGGCAACGATCAAAAAGTAGGCGGCAAAGCCCTTGTCGCAGATGACCTTGTATTCGTACTCAAAGCGCTCTTTGATGTTGACGCCGCCGATCTCGCGCGTGGCCCAGTCGTCACCGTAGTGCTGGCGCAGGCCCTTCTCGCACTCGCGGCGGAACTGGCTCTCGTGCGTCTCGCCGGGATCGAGCAACGGGAAGCGCGGCAGGATGATGGAGTCCCAGTCCAGCTCAACGTAGCACTTGTCGGCGATCTCGAGCGTGTTGTCGCAGGCCTCGGGGCAATACGGGAACATCGCCCGCATCTCCTCCTCGGTCTTCATGTAAAACTCCGAGCCGGTCATGCGCATGCGGTTAGGGTCGTCGACCTTGGCGTTCATGCCAATGCACATGATGACGTCCTGCACGGGCGCGTCCTCGCGGCGCAGGTAGTGGAAGTCGTTGGTGGCGATGACCTTGACGCCCACCTGCTTGGCGATGTCGATGAGCGTGCGGTCCATCTGCTCGTCGGTCAGGCCGTTGTCGGTGGTGATGCCGTGTTCCTGGATCTCGATGTAGAAGTCGCCGGGCTCGAAGGTGTCACGGAAGGTCTCGGCCCACTTGATGGCGCCCTCCATGTCACCGCGGTCGATGTACTTGGGGATGATGCCCGCGATGCAGGCGCTCGTGCAGATCATGCCCTTGGCGTGGCGGCGCAGGTTGTCGAGCGTCACGCGCGGCTTGTAGTAAAAGCCCTGCACGGCGGCCTCGGAAACCGTCTGCATCAGGTTGACGTAGCCCTCCTGGTCCTTGGCCAGAAGGATCATGTGGTAGAGCTCGGGCTTGTGGTCGCGAGCAAGGGTCTCGTCCGGCGTAAAGTAGACCTCGCAGCCAAAGATGGGCTTGATGACCAGGGGCGGCTTGAGCTCGTCGATGTTGCCCTTCTCGTCCCACATGGCCATGTCCTTCACATACTGGGCATGCTCGCGCGGGTTTTCCTCGGGATCGGGCTCCACCAGCTCGTCGCGGCGGTCCTTTTCCAGGAAGGCCTTGTCGTGGCTCCAGGTTTTGTACTCGGGCGTGTTGTGGTTGACGGCGTCGCAGGCCAGCGCCAGGTCGGGCACGCCATACATGTAGCCGTGGTCGGTAATGGCCACGGCGGGCATGCCCAGCTCAACGGCACGGTTGACCATATCCTGGATACGGGTTGCGCCGTCGAGCATGGAAAAGACAGTGTGGTTGTGCAGATGGACGAATGCCATGTGATGAGCTCCGATGCGGGTTCGTGTTCTGACTGAACGATTTTACCCCACGGCACGGACAGCACCCGAACCTAGCCAAACCCACACGGCTCCTCTTGAGTTGCGGTGAAATAGTTCCCGCTTGGGCCATCTGGGCCGCAATACAGGAACTATTCCACCGCAAGCTATCTGAGGGCTAGAGATTGTAGGTGACTACTTGGGGCTCGGCGGGATTGACGAAGAGAGTCGGATCGGCCTGCTCCACGCGAACGAACTTGACGGTCACAGCCTCAAAGCCCGCCCTGCGCAGAACGTCGGCGTAGACGCGCGCCTGCAGGGCGTGCTTCTCCTGCAGCTGTTCCGGCGTCTCGTCCGGCGCGCCGCCCGTCTTGTAGTCGATGACCAGCGCACATGACGAATCCGCCGGGTTCGTCGCCAAAGCGTCGATGGCGCCCTCGGCATAAGCACCGTAGCGAGCGATGTCCTCGTCCTCGCAGCCCAGTGAAAAGAACGGCACCTCGGCGCGAACGCACGGCCACGCGAGCAAGTCGGCACGAACAGCCGACTTGAGCCAGCGGTCCAGGGCAACGTCGAAGCGCTCACGCTGCTCCGGCGTCAGGCACCACAGGCGCGCCAGCGCATCGGCACGCTCAGCGGGCAGCGCATCGGCACCCATCTCGATCAGCCACTGGCAGGCGGCATGGAACGCCGAGCCCAGCGCCATGGGGTTGCCGGCGGGCTCAACGGCAGCCACGTCTGCATCCGTCATCTCCGAGCCATCCGACTCCGCATCATCGCCGGCCTCGTCCATGGGCACGTGTGCCTCGGCGGCACGATCTTCCGTCTCGGCATGGAGCGCCGCGGCGATTGACGAGTAGCTATACGAATCACGCATCGGATACGGACAGATGCCCATGCGCACGCCCACTGCCTGGGAATACACAAGCTCAAACGAATCGGGCTTGGGGTCGGCAGGACCGGGGACGGTTGAGCGCGCAGCATTATCGGCGGCATCGGCATCGCCACGAACAAGCCTGCCCTCGGCATCCAGCGAAGCGTTGGCCTCAAACGCCTGCTCGCCAAAGGTAAAGTCCGAAAGCGAAATGAGCTCGTAGTCGCCCGGCTGGGAGTTGTCGAACACCAGGCGGTCGGCATCGAGCTGCGGCATGTCCAGAGCGTCGGTCGGCAAAATACGGCGCAGCACGTCGTAGGTCAGATCGGTCTCGACATCGAAGGTCGGCGCCGTCACCTTGCCACGGCTCACGCCAGCATCCATCGCCAAGATCACCAGCTCGCGCGCACGCGTCATGGCAACGTAGAGCAAGCGGGCCCGCTCCTCGAGCGAAAGCCGCAGGTCGTCGTTGCGCAGGCGGGCAAATGCCTCGGCGGGAGAGCCCGTCGCACAGACGTCCTCCATGAGCTCCGGCGGCAGCCACAGCGACGTGCCCTTGCCCTTAAACGCATGCTCAAACTGCTTTTTGACGTCGTCGCCCTTCACAAAGGTACCGTCGGCGAGCTTAACGCCGTCGAAACGTGCCGGCAGTGCCACGACCTGTGCTCCGCCCTCGACGCGACCCATCTGTGCCGCACCCGAGGACTTACGCACGCCAAAGCACTCGGCGACCGCCACGACCGGATATTCCAGACCCTTGGAGGCATGCACCGTCATGATGCGCACCGCGCCGTCGCCCCCCTCGTTGAGGGCACCCGGGGCTTCCTTGCCCGCCAAGAAGCGGTCGAAGGCCAGCGCGATGGAACGCGGCGAGTTGCCGGACTCGGCCTCCGCCTCGGCCACGGCATCGAGCGCCTTGAGCACGTTGGCGGCAATGGCCTTGCCCTCGGGACCACGCTGTGCCAGACGTACAAACCAGCCGGAGGCGTTGACCACGTCGCGCGCGATGGCGGCGAACGAATCGCGGCCAACGCGACGAAGCGCATACCGCAGCACCTCGCGGGCGCGCGTCACGAGCGGCAAGTCTTGCAAACCCGGCACATCGGAATCGCTCATGATGCCCGCATCGATGTTGCGGCGCGACGTCTCGCCCGTCTGATCGTCGAGTTTGGTCGCCAGCGCCAGGAACTCCTGGGCGCCGAGTGCAAACATCGGCGAGGCGAGCAGCGGCATAAGGCCCTGCGCCGTATCGGCCGGATTGGCGAGCGCACAAACCAGGGCGCGCACCGTCTGCACCTCGGCTGCTTGGGCAAAGACCGAGCCGCCCGCGATGACGCAGTCGAGCCCCTGGTCGCGGAAGGCCTGGGCGTAGACGTCGGCGTTGGTCATGCGGCCCAGCAGCAGCACCATGCCGCCCTGGGGCTGGCCGGCATCGGCAAGCGCGCGGAAGCGCTCGGCGATCGCACGGGCCTTGGCCTGTGTGCGCTCCTGCGTACTGCCGCCGGCAACAAAGAGGGCCTGGCGACGCGAGGCGTCTGCCACCAGCGTGTCCTTGCGGCCGTCGCTCGCCTCAAGATCCAAAAAGCCCTGCATCAGGCCGCCGTCATCGCCATCGAAGACGCGCGCCACGTAACGCAGCACCTCGTCATGGCTGCGGAAGTTGCGCACGAGCTTGACGAGTTCACCGGCCGGTGCCCCGGACGAGGCCGACACCTCGGACGAAGCGAGGACGGCGCCCGGGGTGCTGGCAGCTGCCGCCGCGCCCGAAGCGCCTACCTTGCGCTCCTGGCGACGGAACACCTCGACCTCGGCGCCGCGGAAGCGATAGATCGACTGCTGTGCATCGCCCACGGTGCACAGCGCGCGCTCCCCCGCACCCGTCAGGTAGCAGATCAGATCGACCTGCATCTGGTCGGTATCCTGGAACTCGTCGATCATGACCATCTTAAAGCGGCTCTCGTATGCCACTCGGATGGCCGGGTAATCGCGCAGGGCCTCGTAGGCCATGCGCAGCAGGTCGTTGTTGTCGAGGGCAGACTGGGCAGCCTTCAGCGCGCGGTACTCAGCCTCTACAGAGCGGGCCAAGCCCACCAGCGCATCGAGCGCCGGGCCACCGCAGGCAAGCACGATATTGATAAATGCATCGGCAGCCTCCGCCTTGAGCAGCTCGACCTGCTCCTTGGGGAACGCCTTGCTCGCGCGCGGCATGGTGCACGACATCATGAGTCGCGCCGCATCGGCCATGGTCTTGCCGCTCGCCTCGAACGCGTCGATGGCATCGAGCGCCGTCTGCGCCTTCTCGGTCGCGGCCTTGCTTGCGCCCAGCGCCGCACGATAGGCATCGGCAAGTGCCGAGGTATCGGCCTGGCCGCGCGCCACACACACGTCGTCCATACCGCCCGGCAACTGGCTCGACAGCTCCAGCAGGTCGCGCACCAGGCCCTTGATGGTCGTGCCGGTGCCAAAGGGGCCGCCCTCGCCCGCCATGGGATACCAGGCATAGAGGGCCTTGAGCGATGCCGCGAGCTCGGGGGCGGCATCGGGCGCCGTCGCGCGGGCCAACACATGCTCAACAGCTTGGTCCATAAGTTCGTCGGTATCGGTGAGCACCGTGAACTCGGGGTCGATACCCAGCTCCAGCGCATGCGCGCGCAGGATACGCGAGCACATGCCGTGAATGGTCGAGATCCACGCGTCGTCGACGGTCAGTGCTTCCTCGTCCATGCCCTCGTCGATAAGCGCACGGCGCACGCGGTCGCGAATCTCGGCCGCGGCATCTTTGGTAAAGGTAATGGCGAGCACCTGGTCCAGATGCTCAACGAACGGACCTGATTCGGGCGAGAGCGCGTAGACGATGCGGCGCGTGAGGGTAAAGGTCTTGCCCGACCCGGCGCCCGCCGAGACAAACAGCGGACGGTCGAGCGTTTTGACAATCTGCAGCTGTTGCGGCATCAAAGTCGAAAGATCCATGGTCTACACGTCCCTCCTTACAAACGTTCCTTCGTGGTTATACGAGCAGCGCGCATGCGCGGCCTGAGCCGACGTCGGGTCGATGGCGGCAACGTTGCCTGCCTCGAGCTCGCGCAGGCGCTCGGCGATGCCAGCCTCAACGCGATCGAGCAGGGCGTCGAAGTCCATGCTGCCACCCTCGCCGGGGAAACCTTTCTTAAGGCCCGGGATGCGACCGTCGCCGCGCTCTTCCTCGAGCAGCTCGGCGCTCGCAGCACCGCGCAACGCCGGCTTGCCACCCTTGGTCGAAAAGTAGAGCGCCGCGCGGGTGTCCAAATCCAGCGCCCGGCGCATGGCCTGGGCGTAGATGAGCGTTTGGGTATGTGGTGGCAACCAGCGTGGATCGTCGATGGGCGCCGTGCCCGATTCCTCGTCGCGCACCGTAGGGTCGGCGAGCTTAAACTCCTCAACGCCCGTGCGATGCTTGTAGTCGATCACCACGGCACGATTCTCGGCGTCCACGTCCACGCGGTCGATGCGCCCGCCAAGCGGCCAACCGGCATACTCGACCTTGAGCTCGTTGAAGGCGAACTCCAGGTAGCGCGGGGCAAAGGGGGCAAGTGCCTCGGACTCGTAGGCAAGCACACCCTCCAGCTGCGGCAAGATCTCGGCCACCTGGCGCTCCTCCACCGCAGAGAGCGGCACAAGCGGACCCTCGTTGCCACGCTTGGAGGCATGCTCGGCCAAGGTCTCGTCAAAGACCTCGTGCAGCAGCTCCTGTGCACGCGGCAGATTCTCGGGCCTCACGCGCTCCATGCCCTCTTGGGGCAGACGGGCGTGCAGGTGTTCCAGCACGTCGTGGACAAAGTTGCCCTTCTCCATATTGCCAAAGCCGGCGTCGATCGACTGGGGCTTCACGCGGTACGAGACGAACCAGCATAGCGGACAGGTCGAGTACGCCTCAATCTGCGAGGCGGACGTCAGGCGCGGCACGAGCGGCGCGTCCTCGCCCTCGCCATCGCGACGGCGCAGGACCAAATACGGCACGGCCTCGGCACTCAGATGCTGAGGGGCTTCACAGGTCACGCGCTCGCGCTTGAGACCTTCGCCTGCTGCGGGATCAAAGTCGGCGATGATATCGCCCTCGCCCACGCGCGTGGGCTTGGCAGCGCCAGCGACCTCGGCATGTGCCCGCAGCTCGGTCCATACAGCTGCCGGGTAGCACTCGCGTGCCTGGCGATCGTGTGTCACGCGGGCAAGCGCGACCGGACTGCTCGCCGCCTGCATTGCACGGCCAAAGCGCACGCGCAGCAGGGCGGCGGGCTCCAAAGACACGCCGTCGCGGCGCAGCTCGGCCGTCAACGTGGCAAGCGGGCCCTCTTCGTGCGAAAGCGGATAGCTGTCCAGGTCGACATCGGCAAACAGCACGGCATCGTAGCCGCCAGGACGCAAAACCGACGCATCGGCAAGCGACACGAAGCGCACTTGTGCCCGTGGCGTGCGATCGACCTCGTAGGTCTCGTAATCGTATGCGGTACTGCGCTTGTCCACCTTAGTTCGAACGCCGTCGAGAACCGGCACGGTCGCGGCCTGCGACACGTCGAGCGCGCGAGCACCGTTCATAAGGATGTCGACGGCATGCCGCAGCAAAGCCGTCTCTGCCTGGCGACGGGCCTGGCCGTCAAGACCGCCTAGAGCGCGATCGGGCAGCGCCTCTGCAACGGCGAGCATGGCCTTGAGCGCTGTCACGGGTTTGTCGCGCCACAGCGCCTGAAACACGTCCGAGACCACGCACGGCACATTCTTAAACCAGTTATCGTCGCTGGCGGCCTTGCGGGCGCCCCTCACCTGGCCCTGCACGCTCTGCAGCAGGCTCTTGACGCCCGCAGCGGTCTTGCTGCGCGACAGGCGCATGTTCTTGTCGAAGCCGCGGGCGCTCGCGGCGTCGGCACCCGAAAGCGGACTATAAATCCAGTCGGTAAGCTCTGGAGCGGGCCACCACTCGGTCTTGGAAGCGGTGCCCTCGTCGGCGGCTTTCATACGCTCGATCAGGCCGGCAAGCGCCGCAAACTGCCTGCCCGCAATGGATTGGGAAAACGCCGTGAACTCAGTTGTCTCGGCAGCGATATGACGAGCCGCCAGACGAGAGGCGAGCTCACCGAACAGCTGGGGTGCCCGGGCAGAAACGACGAGCACTCGCACAGGGTCGGCAGGCGTCGCGGCGCCGTCGACCTCGGAACCCTGGCACGCTTTTACCAGATCATCAATTGCGTCCGCATAAGCATGAGCACGGGCATGGGGGCCAGCGACCTCAATAAAGGCAGGCTGAGCGGCGGTCCCGCAAGCGGCATCAGACGCGCCGACACCCTCCCCTAGCGGCGCGATCTCAAACAACACATCGCGGGCATCAAATGCCGCGGCAAGCTCCTCGCGCATCGCCGCCTGCTCGCGGGCAAGCAGCACGACGACCTCTCCCCCATTGTTCGCCACGGCAGACAGCAGCTCGAGCAGACCGTGCGTAAACGACGTGATACCGCGCACGCATACGGCGCAAGTGCACGCCGGCAGGCTATCGGCCAGGACACTGGTCATAATGTCAGCTGCCTCGCAGGGCTCAACCATATCTCGACGGTCCAAACCGCCCGCGTAGGCGCGCAAAAGCTCGAACACACGAGCCTCGGCATCGCTTTTTGGCTCAGGCTGGCAGTTGTCGCCACGGCATCGTTCGGCACCCGTCCCCGCAACGCCCGGCAACACGTCGCGGGCCATGCGCGCGAGCATGCGCACTGTGCCCTGGCTGCGCGAAAGCGGCTGCAGGTCGGCATCGTCGAGACGCGTGACCATGTCCGAGAACAGCATCTGGCGCTGCAGGTTGTCGACGAAACCGCGCCCGTCGCCCAAAAGCTCCCAAAGCGAGCGAAGCCACGATGTAGGCGTCTTGTAGTCAATACCCAGCGAAATCCCGGCTTCCGCCGCATCATGACGGCACAGGTCGAGCTCGGCAAACGTAGGTGCCAGCAGCACGGCACGTCCGTGGCAGTCAACAAGGTCGGCAAGCAGCGCCGACTCGGCATCACTCAAATCCGTGCCGGCATTGGTGGTATAGATTCGAACAGGCATGGTCCTCCGCTCAAACTGTTCGCAATAATCAATGCATCCATCCTACCCGCCCAAGCGGACACATTGCCACCGCAGCTCCATCTTTTGGTACAAAGCAACCTGACCCCAACGCACCAGCCGATTGCGGGCATATAAAAACCGCCCCCGGAGGAGCGGTTTTGTACAATTCGTTTTTGGCGCAGCTTATTCGCCATCCTCCAGCTTGATGAGGATCTTGCGGTAGCCACCGTACTCGCCGTTGAGCGCCTTTGAAACGCGGCTCACTGTGGTGGACGAAGCGCCGGTACGGGCCTGAACCTCAACATAAGGCTCGCCCTCGTCCAAATAGCGCGCGACCTGCAGGCGCTGCGATAGATCGCAAATCTCGCGCGGCGTGCAGATATCGGTCAAAAACGCTTGGATATCCTTCTCGTCATCCAAAAGACTAAATGCGTGGACCAGCTGCTTGACATCAGGCTTGTCAAACATGTTCTCGATATTCATCGATCACCGCCAAACCCGCCAAAAGGCATCGAAGTTGATACTGACATCGGGCATCGTTCGCCCGTTCTATGCAATAGGGCAACGCCTGTGGCTTTTGCCCGTAGCAGTGTAGCACACCACCAAACTAAAGCGACAAGACTCTCTGCCAGCGGCGCGTTTTTCAGGACGAACGCCGTTTAGAAACCGAATGCGCACGTAAGCTCCACGAATATTTGAGACAATGGGCGCCCAAACACCGCGGCGCGCCCGCGCAACCATCCAGGTCGCCGCC